>JANPNJ010000067.1:0-19148 GCA_031427395.1 Burkholderiales bacterium | reverse complement strand
GTTGGTTTCGATTTCCATGACACGCAATTGGTAGGCACGCTCAATGGCAGCCTCACTAGCGTCTTCGGACACTTTTAAAACGGTGTAGGCGTTGCGGGTCATGCTGCTATTGTAACCTTGCGGGAATACATGCGGTTCGTGGGTTTGGGTTTGTTGTCATAAACCAAGTCAAAAGTATAATCGTGTTTTCACTGCGCAAGTGACGAGTTGTTTATGAGCAAGGCTTTCACCAAAGAAAATGACTCGGCCGACGACGACGACCTGGAGGCGGGTGTTTCCCCCATTCCGCCGGGCGCGAAAAACTACATCACGCCCGCTGGTTGCCAGCGTCTGAAAGACGAGCTGAGGTATTTGCTCGACCACGAACGCCCGGCTGTGACCTCGGCGGTTTCCTGGGCGGCCAAAAACGGTGACCGCAGTGAAAACGCGGACTACCAATATGGCAAAAAACGCCTGCGGGAAATTGACCGGCGCATCCGCTTTTTGTCGAAGCGACTGGACAATGCCGAAATGGTTGATCCGGCGGCGGTGCGTGACGACGACATCGCCGGGCGGGTGTTTTTCGGCGCCACCGTCACCTATGCCAACCAGGCGGGGGAAGAAAATACGGTGTCCATTGTCGGCATTGATGAATTGGATTTGAAACGTGGCCACATCACCTGGATTTCGCCGCTGGCGCGGGCGTTGATGAAAGCCGCTGTGGGCGATGTGGTGGTGCTGAATGCGCCGGGCGGGCGGGAGGAATTGGACATTGTCGGGGTGTGTTATCGCGCGCTGGAAATGGAGGCGTTTGTGCCGCAGGCACCGATCAGTCTCAATGTGGTCAAGGGCGCGTCATGACTCTGACTGCGTGGTGCCCTGGCGAGTGATATTTTTAACCGCCGATTGACGCCGATATGCGCCGATAAAAGCAAAACGAAAAATTGCGGTTGTTTTTACCATTGACCTTATCGGCGGTTATCGGCGTCCATCGGCGGTTACTACCCCCCCAGCCAATCGCGCTAAATGATCCGCTTGCGGATGGCTCCCACCAGTATCTCCGCAACAATCACCACCAAAAAAATGCAGAGCAGCACCACCGCCACCTGATCCCAGCGGAACAAATTCATCGCGGTGTCCATGGCCATGCCGATGCCACCCGCGCCGACCAGTCCCAGCACCGCCGACTCGCGCACATTGATGTCCCAGCGGAACAGCGCGATTGACCAAAACGCGGGCATCACCTGCGGCCAGTAGGCTTTGAGAAAGACTGAAGTGCGCGGTGCGCCGGTCGCGGTCAACGCCTCAACCGGACCTGCGCCGGCCTCCTCCAGCGCCCCGCCGAAGAGCTTGCCGACAAAGCCGATGGAGCGGCAGGCAATGGCCATGGTGCCGGCCAAGGCGCCGGGGCCGAATACGGCGATAAACAACAGCGCCCAAACCAGGGTGTTGACCGAACGGCTGATGATGAGAATGAGACGGGCGATCAGATTGAGCGGCCTGTAGGGCACCACATTGTTGGCCGACATGATGCCAACCGGCAGCGCAATGCAAAGACTGAGCAGCGTGCCGAGTGTGGCGATGTTGAGTGTCTCGATCAATGCGTCATGCACCGAATGCGCATAATAGGGGGTGTCAACGGGCCACATGCGCGTGAAAAAATCGCGCAATTGCTCTGGCGCGTCGCGCAAATACTCCGGAACGATTTCAATGTTCTTGAGCGAAAACACCAGCGCCGCAACCGCCAGAAAATAAAACGCGAAGCGCAGGACGGTCTGTTCGGGCGTGAACCGGTGCCATGGGCGTGTAATGGGGGCGGCGTGCATCAGGCGGCGCCCATCTCGGCGGATTTTTCCCGCGTGCGCCTGGCGCGCCGGTTGCGGAAATAATCCAGCAACGCCAGGTTGTCGTTGAACAACGCGCGCACATAACCGGAAATGATTTCGGCAAGCACAATGAGAACGATGATCGACAACAAAATCGCACAAACCACATCGTAGTCAAAACTTTGAAACGCCGAAAACATCGCCCCGCCGATGCCGCCCGCGCCGACAATGCCGATCATGGTGGAATTGCGCAGGTTGGAATCAAATTGGTAGGAGGCGAAGCCGAGAAATCGCGCGAACACCTGTGGCACCACGCCGTAGATCAACACGCCAAAAAATCCCGCGCCGGTCGCCTTGACCGCTTCCACCTGTTTGGCGGAGATTTCCTCAATGGCTTCGGCAAACAGCTTGGCCAAAAAACCGATGGAGCCGACCATCAGCGCACCCACGCCTGCCACCGCGCCAAAGCCCACTGCCTTGACAAAAATAATGGCGATCACCACCTCGTGGAACGAGCGGCAGACGGCAATCAATGCACGCGCCGGCCACACCACCCAGGACGGCATGAGATTGCGCGCGGCCAGCAGACCAAGGGGAAGCGAGACCGCGATGCCGGCGAAAGTGGCGATGACCGCGATCTGTACGCTTTCAGCAAGGCCGCTGAATATCAGTTCCCTCTGGGAGCCGGAAAAATTTGCCGGAAACATGCGTGCGAGGAAATTGCCTGCATGATCCATGCCATCAATCAGGCGCGCCCAACTGGTGTCGAGCAGGCTGAGTGCCCAAACCACATAGACCGCAAGCAGCGCCCAAATCAGGCGCATCGGCCAGTTCGGCAAAAACGCGGCGCGGCGCGCAGGCGTCATTCCAGCCAATCCTCCCCCCCGTATATTTTCTTGAGATGTTCTTCGGTCAATTCGGCTGGGGTGCCGTTGAAAATAATCTGGCCGTCATTCATGCCGATCATGCGCCGACAAAAGCGCTTGGCCAGCACCACGTTATGGATGTTGACGATCACCGGAATATTGCGGGTTGCGGCCATGCCGGCCATGATTTCCATGATTTCAACCGAGGTCTTGGGGTCGAGCGACGAGGTGGGCTCATCCGCCAGCAAAATTTCCGGACGTTGCATGATCGCCCGGGCGATGCCCACCCGCTGGCGCTGCCCGCCGGAAAGGCCGTCCGCCCGCTGGTTGGTGAACTCAGTCAAGCCCACCGCGTCCAGCAATGCAAACGCTTCGTCAATGTCCGCCGCGGGAAATTTGCGCCGCCAGGCATCAAACGCGGAGACGTAACCCAGGCGACCGGTCAATACATTTTCCATCACGGTCAAGCGCTCGACCAGGTTGTACTCCTGGAACACCATGCCGATGCGCCGCCGTGCCTCGCGCAATGGTGCGCCGGACAGTTTGGCCATGTCCTGGCCCTGAAACAGAATTTGTCCGGCGGTGGGATCGACCAGTCGGTTGATGCAGCGGATCAGCGTGGATTTGCCGGTGCCGGAAGGGCCGATGATGGCGGTGATGCCGTCGCCGTCGATGTCCAGGTCAATGCCTTTCAGAACCGGCGCACCTTTTTTGTATTCCTTGACCAGCCCGCGAATCTGTATCGAGCGATCGGTCATGATTATTTCTTGGCCGTCGGGTTGGATTGCGGGGTGGTGTCTTTGGCAGTGGTGCGGCTGGTCATGGCACCGCTGGCAATGGCGACGCGGCGCACCGGTTCAAAATCTTTTTTGTAGTTCAATGGCACAAATCGGTCAGGGCCGCGAAAGGCGGTGGACAGTTCAACGGGAAAGCGGAACGAAAACGTGCATTGCTCGATTGTTTTGCGCAATGCCGGGTCGAGGTCATGCGCCACTGACAGGCTGCCGGCCGGAAACGGGCGGCTCATGTAGATGGTGCGCAGGTCGGCTGCCTTCACCACCCCGCGTTGAATCATGCGGATCAGCACATCATCGGCCACCGCCGCCGCGTCGTAGTCGCCGTTGATCACACCGGTGATGGAGTTGTCATGTTTGCCCGAATACAGCACTTTGTAGTGTTTGTCGGGGATCACGCCTTCGGCGGGGAACAGCGCACGCGGGGCAAGGTTGCCGGAGTTGGAGGATGCCGAGACATGGGCGACACGTTTGCCGGTGAGGTCGGACAATTTTTTGATGGGGCTGTTTTGTTTGACCACCACAATCAAATGGTAGGCGGTGATGACGCCGTTTTCGTTGCCGTGGATGGCAAACGGCACCGCACCGGCGACATTCACTGCAAACGGCGTGTCGCCTGCCGACAGCAAGGTGAATTGGATGCGACCCGAGCGCATCGCCTCGACTGTTGCCGCGCTCGAATGCACCTGCAAAAAACCGACGCTGCGGCCGGTGCAGGTTTTCATGTGATCGATATAGGGTGCCCACATTTTTTCGTAGGTGGGCGGGTCTTCCTGCGGCGAATAGCTCAGCAACAGGGCTTTGGGGTTTTTCCAGCGTTGCGGATCGCTCGGCGCATCCGCCGTCATGTCGCCATTGGCGTCGCAATACAGGGGATCGAGGTCGCCGCGTGATTTGCAGGCTTGTGCAAATGCAGCGGTGCCAAACGTCAACGCCGCGATCAAGGCGGTGCAAATGGCGGCGCGCTGGCGGGCGAGTCGGTACGGCAACATTGTGGTGCGGAAATTCATGATGAGGCCAATTCCCCGAAAATGGTCGGATAATGCAATTCGATAGTTTAACCATCTCTTTGTTTCGGGGGCGTGACATGTTGTTAAATCGGGGTCTGAAAGTGTGGTTGTTGATTGCACTGGCAATGATTTTCTGGCTGGCGGGTATCCCGGTGCCAGCCGTGGCGTCCACCACCAATACTGCGCGCGTGGCGGCGGATTACGACCCGACCAACCGCGCGGCACCGACAATCGCACCTCTGCAGCCTGCCGCAAGTGGCGCGCGTGCGCTGCTTTGGGAAGTGAAAAGCAGTGATGGTCTCAATCAGGCTTTCCTGTTTGGCACCATTCATGTGGGCAAATCCAGCTTTTACCCGTTGCCGGATGTGGTTGACCGCGCCTTCAAACAGTCCGCCAAGCTGGTGGTCGAGGCCAATATCACCGAGCAAAAAGACGGCGCGGAAATTGCCCGCCTGATGGATTACGCCAAAGGCGAAACCATTGACAGGTATATTCCGCCCGCGCTTTTGGCCAGGCTCAAGGCGCAGCTTTTGAAACACAAAATCCCCTACGCCAATGTGGCGATGATGCGGCCGGTGATGATCGGCGGCATGCTGCCGATTGTCGAATTTGTCAGGCTCGGCTATGAAATGAACCAGGGGCTGGATTTGAAGCTCACCGAACGGGCGCAGTCAGAAAAAAAGCCGGTGCTGGAGCTCGAATCCTCGCTTGAGCAAATCCGGCTCCTGACCGGAATGTCAGCGCAATTGCAGGAGGCATTTCTCGAAAATGCACTCGCCATGCTGGAGCAGGGGCGCACGGCTGACCAGGTCACCGGCATTGTCAACGCCTGGCAGGTGGGGGATGCCAAATTGCTCGCCGAAGTCAGCGATGAAGGCTCACGCGGCGGGCGCATGGTCGGGCAGTTGAATGAGGTGTTGCTGAACCAACGCCATCCGGCCATGATGGCAAAAATTGAGGATTATTTGCGCAGCGGCCAGACCCATTTTGTGGCGGTGGGCGCGTTGCACCTGGTGGGCCGGGAAGGGCTGGTTGAGTTGCTCAAGGCGCGTGGTTACAAGGTAAGGCAGCTTTAGTCGGCATCAATTTAAAATAACAGAAAGTCGTTATTTGGCGCGCGTTTTCAGCCAAAAATATCCGGAAACGCCCGACAGACGGACACTTTAATTATTTTTTGGAATTCACCAATAAAAACCCCCGCATCGCAGGCGAGCCGACGCGGGGGGTGTTGCTCAGCCACACACTCACTTCAATTACCACAGAGATCCGCGGGCGATGAAGCCACCCGCATGAGTCAGGCAACGTCCCTGCAAAATAGTTCCCGGTTTGGGGTAAACAAAACCTTGAAAAAGTCCACGCGCGCCCCATATCGTCGTCAGTTCATCCATTCCTACTTTCCAATACGAAAATCATGACCACCGCCACCGCCACACCCCCCGCCAAAAAAGAAACCCGCGCCTTTCAAACCGAAGTCAAACAACTGTTGCAGTTGATGATCCACTCGCTGTACTCCAACCGCGAGATTTTTTTGCGTGAGTTGATTTCCAACGCCTCCGACGCCGCCGACAAGCTGCGCTTTGAGGCGGTGACCACACCGGCCTTGTTTGAAAACGACAGCGAGCTGAAAATCCGCGTCGCCTTCGACAAGGAAAAAGGCACCATCCGCATTACCGACAACGGCATTGGCATGTCGCGCGAGGAAGTCATCACCCATATCGGCACCATCGCCAAATCCGGCACCAAGGAATTTTTTGCCAGCCTGTCGGGCGATCAGCAAAAAGACGCCAACCTGATTGGCCAATTCGGTGTTGGCTTTTATTCCGCGTTCATTGTTGCCGACCGCGTCACACTCGTCACCCGCCGCGCTGGTTTGGCTGCTGCGGACGCAGTGTGCTGGGAATCCACCGGTGACGGCGAATTCACGCTTGAGGCCGTTGAAAAATCCGCGCGCGGCACTGACATTACCCTGCATCTGAAAGATGACGCCAAGGATTTTCTGGACGACTGGCGTTTGAAATCCATCATCCGCAAATATTCCGATCACATCCCGTTGCCGATTGTCATGCAAAAAACCGAGTGGGATCAGGAAAAGCAGGCGCAGGTGGCCAAGGATGAAGATGAAACCATCAACCAGGCCAGCGCCATCTGGATACGCGCCAAGGCCGACATCAGCGACGAGCAATACCAGGAATTCTACAAACACGTTTCGCACGATTGGCAGCCGCCGCTGGCATGGACCCACGCGCGTGTTGAAGGCCGCCAGGAATACACCGAGCTGCTCTATATCCCGGGCAAGGCACCGTTCGACCTGTTTGACCGTGAACACAAACACGGACTGAAACTGTATGTGCGGCGCATTTTTATCATGGAAGACGCGGCGCAGTTGTTGCCGCGTTATTTGCGCTTTGTCAAAGGCATTGTCGACTCCAACGATTTGCCGCTGAATGTCTCGCGGGAAATTTTGCAGGAGTCAAAAGATGTCGAGGCGATCCGCGCCGGCTGTGTGAAAAAAGTGCTCGGCCTGCTCGATGACCTGGCCGAAAACGACAAGGAAAAATTCGCCAAATTCTGGGAAGCGTTTGGCCGGGTGTTCAAGGAAGGCATCGGCGAGGACCACGCCAACAAAACCCGTGTGGCCAAACTCACGCGTTTTGCCAGCACCCACGAATCCGCCACGACGCAAACGGTGTCATTCGCCGACTACATCGGCCGCATGAAACCCGCACAGGAAAAAATCTACTATGTCACCGCCGACACCCTGACTGCCGCGCAAAACAGCCCGCATCTGGAAGTCTTCCGCAAAAAAGGCATCGAGGTGATATTGCTGACCGAGCCGGTGGATGAGTGGTGGCTGGGCTCGCTCGACGAATATGAAGGCAAAAAATTGCAATCCGTGGCCAAGGGCGATCTGGATTTGGGCGCGCTGGCCGACGAAGCCGAGAAAAAGGCGGTGGAAAAAATCGCCGGTGAGCTGAAGCCGTTGATCGAAAAAATCAAAGCCTCGCTTGGCGAGCGTGTCAAGGACGTGCGCGTGACCGATCGCCTCACCGAATCCCCCGCCTGCCTGGTGGTGGACGAAAATGAACTGTCCGGCAATCTGGAACGCATGCTCAAATCGGCCGGGCAAAAAGTCAATGCGTCCAAACCGATTCTGGAAATCAACCCAACACATGCACTGGTGAAAAAAATCCAGGCCGAGGAAACGACGGCGCGGTTTGATGATTTGGCGCTCATGTTGTTTGAGCAATCATTGCTGGCCGAGGGCGGCCAGTTGGAAGACCCGGCAGGGTTTGTGAAGCGGATGAATTTGTTGATGCTGGGGTGAAGCCTGTTGTCATTCTTGATGTTTTCATAAATCGCGAGCGATTTATGAACTGAACGCTCCCTCTCCCGCCTGCGGCGGGGGAGGGGTTGGGGGTGGGGGTTGAGCGTTTGTGATGTCATCTATTGTGAAACGCTCATTCGTAGTGCGACCACATCCTCAGCACCTTGACGACCCGCTTGTCGGCAATGATCTGATAGACGAGCCGGTGTTGGATATTGATGCGGCGTGAATAGGCACCGCTCAAGTCGCCGACCAGTTTTTCGTACGGGGGCGGATTTTGCAATGGGTTCACACGCAGTATTTCCAACAGCAGCAGCGTTTTTTCCTTTAATCCTGCGGACGCCAATTTTGGTGCGTCCTTTTGCGCGTGTTTGGTGTAAACAATGTCCCACTTCACCATGTGAGTGTCTTGCGCGCCTTGCCAACCGGTTCCGCCATCCCCTCACGAACTGATTCACGCATTCCGGGAATTGACAGCAAATACATCGTCTCTTGAATTGCCGACCAGTCTTCGGCGGATATCAACACCGCGCTATGGCGCTTGCCCGTGATAGTCACCGGCTGATGGTTGGTCGCGGCTTCATCAATGAGGCGATACAGATTGGAGCGGGCTTCGCTGGCGGTCAGGCTGGGCATGGTGCGTTTCCATTGGAAAATCAGGATCGTACGTTATGACGTACGACATGTCAAGCGAGATATGCTAGGCGGGCAGAGTAATCGGATGAGAGTTGCATTCACAATTTATCGGGCGTATCTTGATGGCGTGATATTTTTGACTGGAGGTCGCCATGAACGCGCACCACAAAAATTCGTTTTGTCACGGCAGGTCGTGTTTCCCGCTGGCAGTGGTGGCCGCCGCCGCGCTGGGCGGCTGTGCAAGCTCCCTGGAACGCGCCCCGCCCGAAATCGACTGGCAGCGGGTGCAGGCCATCGAAAGCCAGGCACGTCGCACCGGCGTGCAAATCATCTGGATGCGTTTTCCGGAAAAAAATGTTTCGCCGGCGACACCCGCAGGCAAGGCGGCGGACAAATCCCACTGAGGCGCGTCGCCGGGGTGCGCGGCAAATTCAAGTCGCCAGCGCCCAGTCAATATGCTCCGCCACCAATGTGCTCGCGCCCACGCGCGCCGCCCGTAGCGCCTGTGCCATTGCCTCTTGTGCCGCCGCATCCATTGTCCCGGATCGTAGTGCGTTGCCCATCGCCACCGCCAGATTGCGTCGCCAGCGTTCAAAACCAATACGCCGGATCGCGCTGCCTTCCATGTGTTTGAGCCAGTCTTCTTCCTTCCACACCCACAGTTCGAGCAGCGAAATGTCATCCAGCCCGTGCCGGATCGCAAAATCCTTTTCCACTGTTTTCACCGCGTATTTGTTCCACGGGCAGACAAGCTGGCAATCGTCGCAGCCATAAATGCGGTTGCCCATGGCGGCGCGGAATTCCACGGGTATCGCGCCTTTGTGTTCGATGGTCAGATAGGAAATGCAGCGACGCGCGTCGAGCTGGTAGGGCGCGGTGATGGCTTGGGTGGGGCAGATGTCAATGCATTTGGTGCAGGAGCCGCAGTGCTCGGTGGTGGGCATGTCCACCGGCAGCGGCAGGTCCACATAAATTTCACCCAGAAAAAACATCGAGCCCGCATCACGATTCAGCAACAAGGTATGTTTGCCACGCCAGCCGACGCCGGCTTTGCTGGCCAGCGCCACTTCCATCACCGGCGCGGAATCGGTGAACACACGGGTTTGTGATCCTTCCGCCACGGCGGATATTTTATCGGCAAGCGCCTGCAGTTTGGCGCGCAAAACCTTGTGATAGTCGCGCCCCAGCGCATAGCGTGAAATGAAGGCGGCCGCATCGTCCCCGAGCACATCCCAGCTTTGCTTCGCATTGGGAGCCTCGTAATTCAGCCGGGCGCTGATGACGCGCAAAGTTCCGGGCACCATTGCTGCTGGTTCAGCACGGTTGGCGGCACCCCGCGCCATATAATCCATGTCACCGTGAAAGCCGTTGGCCAGCCAGGCATTGAGCAGGGCGGCTTCACCGGTGAGCGCGGTGTCGGTGATGCCGATTTCCTGAAAACCGAGCGCCCGCCCCCATGTTTTGATGTCGGCGGCGAGTTGGGTGGCGTCAATAATTTTTGTGCTGGTTAACATGAAGGCAGTCTAGCGGATGGGCAATGCCACCGAACAAAATTGTGCGCAAACCCTGGTCGATGAGGCGGCCACACTGGCGGTGGGCGCGCGACTTGCCCCATTGCTGAAGGCGCCGTTGGTGATTTTTTTGCATGGTGATCTGGGCGCGGGCAAAACCACGTTGGCGCGCGGCATTTTGCGCGGGCTGGGTTTTGCCGGACGGGTCAAAAGTCCAACCTATACATTAGTTGAACTTTATGTAATTTCTGGATTAAACTTGTATCACTTTGATTTTTATCGGTTAACGGATCCAGACGAATGGCACGAAGCCGGTTTCCGCGATTTGCTGAACCCCGAGGCGATTTGCCTCATCGAGTGGCCGGAAAAGGCACACGGGGCAGGGGTGAGTCTGCCGACAGCCGATCTGGAGATTTTTCTGGTGACCACACCTACCGATCAACGCCAACTCACCATGACGGGCAACACCGCAGCGGGCACGGCGATTTGCCAAGCCATGACAGCATAGTCTCACCTGCACAAACCTTTCTGGCGCGTGTTTCGGTTTCAAGGCGGGCTTTTCTCGGCGCGGCGGCGGCGCTGTTGCCGGTTGACGGCTTTGCTGCCCTGACCGCACCCACCACAAAATTGCGCGCGGCACGCGTTTGGCCGGCCGCCGAATATACCCGTGTCACGTTTGAAGCGGCGGGCGGCATCAAATACAAACATTTTTTTGTGAAAGACCCCGAGCGCCTCGTGCTCGACATCGAAAACGTGGAATTCGGCGAAGCGTTGAAGACCCTTGCCGCCAAGATCGGCAATGACGACCCGTACATCAAATCGGTGCGGGTCGGCATCAACCGGCCAAACGTGGTGCGGGTGGTGCTGGATCTGAAAACCGAGGTGCTGCCACAGGTGTTTGCGGTGCCGCCGGTCGGCGAATTCGGCCATCGGCTGATGCTCGACATTTATCCCGCCAAGCCGCTTGACCCCATGCTGGCGTTGCTCAATGAGGACGTGGCACCGTTTGCCCAAGGGTTGCCCGGTGAGCCCGCACCATCACCTAAATTGCCGCCTGCCGATGCCACCAGCCAGGGCGCACCCGACAAATCCGCAAAAAAACCGGAGGCACCGGCGATTGTTGCCGGAAAAAAACCGCCGAGGCCATTTGTGGTGGTGCTGGATCCCGGCCACGGGGGCGAGGATCCCGGCGCCATCGGCCGTCGCGGCACACGCGAAAAAGATATTGTGCTGACCATCTCCCGCCAATTGCGCAATCGATTTGATGGCGACGCGCGTTTTCGGCTGGCACTCACCCGCGACGGTGATTTTTTTGTGCCGCTGCACCAGCGGGTGCAGCGCGCGCGGCGCTTGAAGGCGGACTTGTTTGTGAGCATTCACGCTGATGCCTTTATCCATCCACAGGCCAATGGTTCGTCGGTGTTTGCACTGTCGGAGCGCGGCGCGACTTCCACCGCCGCCAAGTGGCTGGCCAACAAGGAAAACGACGCTGACCTGATCGGCGGCATCAACCTGGGCAGCCGTGATGCCGGGCTCGCGCGCATTTTGCTGGATTTGTCGCAGACCGCACAGATAAACGACTCACTGAAAATCGGCCGTTATGTGTTGTCGGAATTGGGCGAGGTGAACCGCCTGCACAAGCCGCAGGTGGAGCAGGCGGGTTTTGCGGTGCTGAAAGCGCCGGACATCCCGTCGATATTGATCGAAACCGCGTTCATTTCCAACCCGGAAGAAGAGCGCAAATTAAGTGATGCCGGCTATCAGTCAAAGATGGCTGATGCCATTGCCGAAGGCATTCGCACTTATTTCAGCAAAAACCCGGCGCTGGCACGCGCCTGATTGGCGTCAGGCGGCGGCGCGCTGGCTTTTCAGCAGCGCCGTGATCTCTGGTGTGGTCAATGGCTTGGCAAACAAAAATCCCTGAAACACATCACAGCCGCTGGCGCGCAAAAATTCGAGTTGCGCAACTTGCTCCACACCTTCGGCAACAATCCTCAGGCCCAGGCGTTTGCCCATGGCGATAATGGCTTCGGTGATGGAGCAACTGTTGGGGTCAAGCGGAATTTGTTCAATAAAACTGCGGTCGATTTTCAGGGTCTGCGCTGGCAGGCGCCGCAATTGACCGAGCGAGGAATAACCCACTCCAAAATCATCGATGGAAATGGTGGTGCCCATGCGCCGCAACTCGGCGAGTATTTCAATCGATTGGTCAAGATTGCGCATGGCCATGGTTTCGGTGATTTCAACGTCTATGCGCGTAGGTGATATGCCGGTCTCCAAAAACGCGGATTTCATCGCCGGCAACAATTTGCGGGAGACAAACTGGCGCGGCGAGAGATTGACCGAAACGCTGATGTCGTGATAACCCTCCTGGTCCCAAATTTTGATCTGCTGGCAGGTGGTGCGGAACACCCATTCCCCCAGCGGCACAATCAGGCCCAGTTCCTCGGCGATGGAAATAAAATCCTTCGGGAAAATTTCCCCGTGCTGCGGATCGTTCCAGCGCAGCAACGCCTCCAGCCCGACAATCCGGCCGCTGAGGACATCCACCTGCGGCTGGTAACGCAGGAAAAATTCATTGCGCTCGATGCCGCGCCTGAGACGCGACTCGACCTCCAGGCGTTTTGACAGCAGGAAATTCAGGTCGGAAGTGAAGTAGCGCGCGGTGTTGCGACCGGCATCCTTGGCCTGGTACATGGCTGAGTCAGCGTGTTTGAGCAAATGCTGGATGTCGGTGGCGTCATTTGGATAATGCGAAATGCCGATTGACGCGGTCACTGTCAACTCATGACCTGAAACCTCGATGGGCTTGGCGAGCTCGGCAAGAATCTTGTTGGCCACAATTTGGGACGCCTCCGGCTTGTCCAAATTCGGCAGGACGATGACAAATTCATCGCCGCCCTCGCGCGACACGGTGTCGCCCTCACGCACCACTTTTGCCAGGCGTTTGGAAATATCCCGCAAAACGTAATCGCCGGTTTCGTGGCCCAGCGTGTCGTTGACCAATTTGAAGCGGTCCAGGTCGATGAACAACAAGCCGACATGATGCTGCTGGCGGCGGGCCGCGAGGATGGCTTGGTTCAGGCGGTCTTGCATCAGGCGCCGGTTGGGCAGTCCGGTCAGGGCGTCGTGATGCGCCATGTAGTGGATGGTGCGCTCGGTGTTGAGCCGCTCGGTGATGTCCTGGACCAGGGTGGCCACACCGATCACACTGTTGTTGTCATCAACCAATGGGGTGTTGTACCACTCGGTGCTGATTTCCTCGCCGCGTTTGGTGGTGTTGGTCATGGTCACCCTGGTCGATTGGCGCGATTGCATCAACTCTGTCCACATCGCGGCCAGCAATTCGCCGTCCTTGGTGCCCTTGACCAGAAAGTAGCCGGACTCACCAATCACCGCAGCACCGGCATGGCCGAATATGGCTTCGGCCGCAGGATTCCAGGTGGCAACCTTGAAATCCACATCCCATTCGATCACACCAAGGGGGGTGCGATCCAGATGCAGCTTCAGCCGCTGCAGGGCAAGCAACTCGGCACGTTCGGCCTTGCGCCGGTCAAGTGATTCGGCCACCAATGCCTTGTTGACCATTTCGACACGGACTTTTTCCTCTTCGAGCCGCATGGCGATCAACACGTTGTCAAAGCGCGCGGTCAGGGAGTCCAGCAGGGCGTGGTGTACTTTGCTGTGCACCACGGCCAGCAGTCCGACCAGAATGACAATGGTAAATCCGAGCATGGAGCCGGCACGGTCGCCAAACCCGAAGGTCATCACCCCCATCGGCAGCAGCGACAACAGGGCGGTCAGGGTAAACAAGGAGCGGTGTGGGGCGAAATACGCCACCGCGCCGGTGGTCAGCAATGCCACCAGCATCATGACGGGCAACTGTGTCGGGCCGGCCTTGGGCAGCAACACCGAGCCCATGATGCCCCACAACACCGCCATCAGCAGCGTGCCGACCACGAAGCGTGTTTCCCATGTTGCCAGGCGCTCGGGCTTCGGATTGGCGCGTATGAAAAATTTATAAAGCGCGTAACGACCCAACATGACCGCAATGGCCGCGCTGAACCAACCGAACAGAATGGGTCGTTCGCCCAACTCATTCCACAGGATGGCACCCAGCAAAAAGGTCACCATGAATTCGGCCAGGTAGCCAACCAGCGAGAAACGATACAAGAGCCTTACCTGCTCGGCAAAAATATGCTGGGCAACAAAGGCGCGGTCTTGCGCGGTCACCGGCGATGGCAGCGTGACACCGGGCATGGTCAATGGGCCAGGTGATGGGATTGGGCTTTGAGGTAACTGGTTTTTTTCAGGCGAACTCAAAAGTGGTCTCTTTTGTTGTGCAAGTGGGTTGCTGGCGGCTGGGCAAACGCGTGACTCTTGATGGTCGTTCCGGGTGGTTTTGCCCGATGTAAGCCCTGAAGGTTAGTGCGATGCAGGTCAATCGTCAAGGCAACTCGGCACTTTTTCATCCAAACCGTCACATTGTGCCGTAATCAGGGGATGAACTTACCGCTGCGTCGTTGGGGTGGGGCGGGCCATAGTGCCGCTAAAATGGGGTGATGCGCGCCCCCATCCAAGTCCTGCCCGAGCTGCTGGTCAACCAAATTGCCGCCGGTGAAGTGGTGGAGCGGCCGGCCGCAGCGCTCAAGGAATTGCTGGAAAACAGCCTCGACGCGGGGGCGGCCGAAATACAAATTGAGTTGATCGAGGGCGGCATCAAGCGCATCCGTGTGGCCGATGACGGCAGCGGCATTCCCGGACCAGAGTTGGCTTTTGCCGTGCAGCGCCATGCCACTTCCAAAATACGCACCCTCGATGATCTCGAACAGGTTGCCACCCTCGGTTTTCGCGGCGAGGCATTGGCCAGCCTGGGGGCGATTTCACGCCTGACCCTGACCTCGCGCCACACCGGTGGCGGGGTGGATGCGCCCCATGCGTTTTGCATGCAGGTGCTGGCGGGCGAAATGGGTGCCATCGAGCCGGCGGCACTGGCGCGCGGCACGGTGATTGATGCCGAGGATTTGTTTTTCAACACCCCCGCGCGGCGCAAATTTTTGAAGTCCGAGGGCACCGAATTCGGCCATGCCGAGGATGCCGCCATCCGTGTGGCCATGGCGTTTTCGCATGTGGCCATTTCACTTGCCCACAACGGAAGGCGGATGTGGTCATATGCGCCACAAACAGCGGCGGAACGTGTGATGGCGATTTTGGGGGATGAATTCGCCGGCTCGTCGATGGCGGTGGACGAAACCCATGCGGCTTTCGCCTTGCGCGGGTTTGTTGCCCTGCCGCGTTATTCTCGCGCCGGGCGCGATCAGCAATTTACCTTCGTCAACGGTCGTTTTGTGCGCGACAAATTGTTGCAGCACGCGATTCGCCAGGCCTACGCCGACGTGCTGCACCACGGGCGGCAGCCGGCGTTTGTGTTGTTTTTGTCGATCAATCCTGAATTGGTTGATGTCAACGTCCATCCGGCCAAAGCGGAGGTCCGTTTTCGGGATGCGCGCGCGGTTCACCAGTTTGTGTTTCATGCCTTGAACAAAGCGTTGTCGGCATCGACCAGCGCAACCAGCATCCCGATGGCCGACCCCACGCGTTACGTGACGCCGCCATCCATGTCCGGCACAGACTGGCCGCGCGCGGTGCAGGGGCAATTTCCCCGACAGGCCGACATGATGCCGTTCGCCGCGCGCGAGCCGAATGCGTTTTATGAGGTGCTGCGGGGTGGGGTGGCCAATGTTCCCATGGCCGCCCCGCCAATGTCCGATGACAACAGCGGCACCCCGCCGCTCGCACATGACGACAGCGGCACCCCGCCGCTCGGCTATGCCCTCGCGCAATTGCATGGCGTGTATGTGCTCGCACAAAATGCCGCCGGGCTGGTGCTGGTGGACATGCACGCCGCGCACGAGCGCATCCTCTATGAAAAATTCAAGGCCGCCAATCAAGCCCATGAGACCGCGACCCAGCCGCTGCTGACGCCGATTGCCTTTGCCATTGCCCCGCGCGAGCGCGAAACACTCGACGACAACCGCGCCTTGTTTTTGGAGCTGGGTTTTGATTTCGCCGACTTGAGTCCGAATGAAATTGCCATCCGCGCCGTGCCGGCGCTGCTGGAGCGCCGCGAGCCGCATCAGTTGCTGCGCGAAATGCTCGATGACCTGGCGTTGCACGGCGCATCACGCGCCATTGAAGAGCGCCGCGACGAAATACTTTCCACCATGGCCTGCCACGCGGCGGTGCGGGCTAACCGGCAATTGATGATCCCGGAAATGAACGCGCTGCTGCGGCAAATGGAAGCCACCGAGCGCAGCGGCCAATGCAACCACGGGCGGCCAACCTGGTATCAATTCGCCCTGTCCGACCTGGACAAACTATTCATGCGCGGCCGATGAAACCGGTGGTGTTTCTGCTGGGGCCCACCGCATCGGGCAAGACCGCGCTGGCGTGTGCATTGCGCGGGCAATTCCCACTAGACATTGTCAGTGTGGATTCGGCGCTGATTTATCGCGGCATGAACGTTGGCACTGCCAAGCCGGATGCGGCCACACTGGCACTTCACCCGCACCGCCTGATCGATCTCATCAACCCCAACGGCGCATATTCGGCGGCCAATTTCCGGCGTGACGCGCTGGCGGCCATTGATGACAGTCACGCCGCAGGACGTGTGCCACTGCTGGTGGGCGGCACGATGATGTATGTGAAGGCGCTGCTGGAGGGCTTGAGCGACATGCCCCCGGCGGATGCAGCCACGCGCAAAATAATTGAGGCCAAAGCCGCCATCATCGGCTGGCCGGCCATGCATCATGAGCTGGCCGCAGTTGATGCCATCACCGCTGCCCGCCTGTCGCCAAACGACAGCCAGCGCATTCAACGCGCGTTGGAAGTGTTTGACCTCACCGGCACACCGCTGTCAATGCTGCAAACGCGCGCCTCCAAAAAGCAGGGTTTTCCGTTTGCGCCCATTGTGTTTGTGTTGCAGCCATCCATTCGCGCGGTGCTGCACGAACGCATATCCGCACGCTTTGACGCCATGCTGGCGGCCGGCCTGGTTGACGAAGTGCGCAGCCTGCGTGAACACTACCCGCTTACAGCAGACATGCCATCGATGCGCTGTGTGGGCTACCGGCAGGCGTGGCAATTTTTGGACGAGACCATCGATGCCGCCGCCCTGCGCGCACAAGGCATCGCCGCCACCCGTCAACTGGCCAAGCGACAGATGACGTGGCTGCGGTCCATGCGTGATGTGGAAACGTTTGATTGCCTGGATGAACAAGTCAGCCAGCGGGTCGCGGCACGGCTGCGGCAATGGCTGGCTGAGGTTGATTAATCGCTGTGGTACTTGAACGACAGTTTCATCTTGGTGCGAAAGGTCATGCCACCGTTTTTGTCCACTTTCACGTCGAGTTTGTCCACTTCCGCCACCCGGATGTCACGCACGGTTTTTGATGCCGAGCGTATGCCGTTTTTGGCGGCGTCCGCCCATGACACCGTGCTGGTGCCAACCAGCTCGATGACTTTGTAAACAGAACCACTGGATTTGGCGGCGGTTTTGGTTGCGGCTTTGGCTTTTTTGGCCATGATGTTCTCCAATAATTTTTGGTGGGACGGTCGAGGTTACGCCACCACAGCAACAAGCGCAATACCGCAAAACCTCAAAACCTCAAAACGAAGGCAGCCTAACTTTGGCCGGGCAAGGCCGCAGGAGATGTGCCGGTAACCACCGCCGCGATTTCGCCGTCATGCAGCCGCAGCGTGACGGCGTCGTGCACCTTTATCCCGCTGATGCTGCTGACCACTTTTTTTCCACCAGCCATCAGCACCATGGCATAACCCCGCGTGAGCACTTGGTCGGGGTTCAATAAATTCAGCGCCTGGGCATATTGCGCCAGCTTGCGGCGTGGTGCCTCAATCAGCAACAGTGCGGCGCGCTGCAGTTGCTGCCCGGCCACGTCTTGCATTCGTTGCCAATGCCGTTGTTGTGCGTCCTGCGCACGCAACAGTCTTTGTTGGTGCTGCCGGATTTTTTCCCGTTCGCGGTCCAGGCGCATCCGGGGCGACACCAGGCCGCGTGCGGCGAAGTCGATATGTTGCTGGTGCCGGTGCAACATCCGTGTTGCGCTCCGCCGCAGGCTCTCGCCCTGGAGTTGGAGTTGTGCGTAAAGTCGCACGCTGTCAGGGGACAACATTTCCGCGGCGGCGGTGGGCGTGGGTGCGCGTTGATCGGCGACAAAATCGCAGATCGTGAAATCGGTTTCGTGGCCGACACCGGCAACCACCGCAATATCGGTTTCGGTTTGCAGGCGAACAATGGCGCGCGCGACATGTTCATCGTTGAATGCCGCCAAATCCTCGATCGATCCGCCGCCCCGGCAAATCAGCAGGGCATCGACTTCGTTGCGGGTGCGCGCTGCGTGGATGGCGGCGGCGATTTCGCGCGGGGCATCGGCACCCTGCACCGCAGTGGGGTAAATGATGAGGCGTATCATCGGCGCGCGGCGTTTCAGTGTGGTCAGCACATCGTGCAGGGCGGCACCTTTGGTTGAGGTGACAATGCCCAGGGTGCGGGCGAAGGCGGGCAGCGGGCGTTTGCGCTGTTCGGAAAACAGGCCCTCGGCCGCCAATTTTTGTTTGAGCCGCTCGAATGCCTCGAACAAAGAGCCGAGGCCGGCGCGGCGCATGGTCTCGACACCCAGTTGGAATTCACCACGCGCTTCATACAGTGAGGGCAGGGCACGTACCTCGACCGCCAGGCCGTTTTCGGGGGAGAACGATACCGCCTGGGCCCGTTGTTTGAACATGACACAACGCACTTGTGCGGCATCGTCTTTCAGCGAGAAATACCAGTGCCCGCTGGCGGCGCGCATCACATTGGATATTTCACCGCGCACCCAGCGCAATTCAAAATTGGCCTCGAGCATGCCTTTGACGCGACGGTTCAGCTCGGAGACGCTGATGGCGGTGGACCCTACCTGTGGCGCAAATGAGTCAGTTTGGTGGTTGCCAGGTATGGGAATGAACGGTGTGTGGGGTGGTTTCATCCACCGAATGCTATCACTGCGGATGATTGCTTACCATGGCGGGCAACGAGGCAGCAATAAATCGTAAGTCATTGAAAATAAGGCATTATTTTAGAGGTTAAAAATTAGGCGGAACGGAAAAAACCGTTATGGTTTCGAGACTTAGCATCATTTCCCC
>JANPNJ010000066.1:0-6757 GCA_031427395.1 Burkholderiales bacterium | reverse complement strand
CACCCAATAAATAAGCGCGGCCAGGACGAAATTGGCGAGAGGCCCGGCGGCGATGATGACCATGCGCCGCCAAATCGGCTGGGTATTGAAGGCGCGGGCGCGGTCAGCCGGCGCCACCGAGTCATCGCGCTCGTCAGCCATCTTCACATAGCCGCCCAGCGGCAGCGCGGCGATCACCCACTCGGTTTGGTCCGCGCCAAAACGTCTCACCCAAATGGCGCGGCCAAAACCAATGGAAAAACGCAGGATTTTGACATTGCACCAACGCGCCGCCCAATAGTGGCCCAGCTCGTGAATGGTGACGAGCACGCCGATGGCGACCATGAAGGCCAGGATGGTGATGAGCAGATTCATTTTGTTTTCAGCAATATTTGGTGTGATGCGGCATTCCTTGCGGCCTCATCGGCGTTGAGAATGGCCGCCAGTGTCGTCGCATCGGTAATCGTGGCGTGTTGCAACACATCCTCAAGCACGCGTGGAATATCGACAAACTTCAATTGACCCTGCAAAAACGCTTCGACCGCGATTTCGTTGGCGGCGTTCAATATGGCCGGGGCGGTGCCGCCGCGCCGCAGTGCCTCATAGGCCAGCCGCACACAGGGAAAACGCTGCATATCGAGGGGTTCAAATTCGAGCCTGCCGACCTTGGCGAAATCCAGCGACGCCACGCCCGCGTCAATGCGCTGCGGATAGCCCAGACCAAAGGCAATCGGCGTGCGCATGTCCGGATTGCCCAATTGGGCGATCACCGAGCCATCCCGGTAGGTGACCATGGAGTGAATGACACTTTGCGGGTGGATCACCACCTCAATTTGGTCCGCCGACGCGCCGAACAACCAGTGCGCCTCGATCACTTCCAGCCCCTTGTTCATCATGGTGGCCGAATCGACGGAAATTTTCCTGCCCATCACCCAGTTGGGGTGGGCGCAGGCCTCGGCGGGGGTGACCTGGCTGAGTGTGTCGAGGGGACGCAAACGAAACGGGCCGCCGGATGCGGTCAGGACAATTTTTTCAACGCCCACCTGGTCGAGGCCATCGGCGTAATTGCGCGGCAAGGCCTGGAAAACGGCATTGTGTTCGCTGTCGATGGGCAACAGGGTGGCGCCATGTTGCGCCACCGCATCCATGAACAAGCGCCCCGCCATCACCAGCGCTTCCTTGTTGGCAAGCAACACGGTTTTGCCTGCGGTGGCGGCGGCCAGCGACGATTGCAACCCGGCGGCACCCACAATCGCCGCCATCACCACATCCACGTCATTGTGCGCGGCAATGGTCTGCAGCGCATCCCTGCCCGCGAGCACTTCGGTGGCGCATTGTCTGGACTGCAACAGCGTGCGCAATCTGTGTGCGCAGTTGGCATCGGTCATCACCGCATAACGCGGCGCGAATTGCGCACACTGCTCAGCAAGCGCCTCCACCTTGGTGGCGGCCGACAACGCAAACACCCGGAAGCGATCCGGGTGGCGGGCGATCACGTCCAGCGTGCTGGTGCCGATGGAGCCGGTCGCGCCCAGCACGGTGATGTTTTTGATGCGGCTCATACGTTTTTCATCCACATCAAATACAACCCCGCCAGCGGCAGGGTTGAAGTCAGCGCGTCAATCCGGTCGAGCACGCCGCCGTGGCCGGGCAACAGATTCGATGAGTCTTTCATGTTCGCGCCACGCTTCATCCATGACTCGAACAAATCGCCGAGTATCGACATCAGCCCCAGCAACACAAACATGCCGAACAATACCCAGCCATGTGAAAACAACTCACGCGCCCAGTCATCCCCCCGGGCAACGGCCAAGGCGGCGAATGACTGCCAGACAAAAAAATACACGGCAACACCCACCATCGCCCCCGCCGCGCCTTCAATGGTTTTGCCGGGGCTGATGGACGGGGCCAGCTTGTGTTTGCCAAAAGCCTTGCCGACAAAATAGGCGGCGATGTCGGCCACCCAGACAATCAACGCAAATGTGAGCAGCATCCACGGCCCCAGATCATGCAGCGCGAGAAATGCAAGCCAGGTCGGCAGGATCACCACCCAACCGGCGACGGCGGCAATGACAAAACCATGGCTGCCATGTGGCCGCCAATTGTTGCCCAGCCACAGCGGCACCACCAGCAGCCAGAACATCGCGGCAATTGAAAAAGCGAGGCAGGCAAGCCGGTCAAAATCGACCCAGGAGCGATCCAGATAGACCACAAAAATACCCGCGCACAAGGCCAGCGACACCGCAAAATAAACGCGCTTGGCGAAGGGCGGGAATTGGCAAAAGCGGCTCCATTCCCAGCACCCCACCAGCGCGATGCCGAGCGTGAACACATCCCACGCCCAATTGGGGAAATAAAACAGCGCGACAAACACAATCGGCAAAATCACCAGCGCCGTGATGATGCGTGTTTTCAGCATGGTGGTGCGGCCGTCAAAATGCTATGCCGCATCCGGGGCGGCATCCGGCTGCAACGCTTTCGCCGCCGCCAATTGCTCGCTGGTGCGGCCAAAGCGGCGCTCGCGCCGCTGGTAGGACTCCACCGCCTTCAGCAAACTGTTGCGGCCAAAATCGGGCCACAACTCTTGGGTGAAATAAAACTCGGTGTAAGCCAGTTGCCACAGCAAAAAATTGCTGATGCGCTCTTCGCCGCCGGTGCGGATAAACAAATCCGGCTCAGGCGCGTAGGTCATCGACAGGTGGCGGGTGATGTCATTTTCCGTAATGGCAAACTCATTGTCTGGCGCGCTGTTTGCGGCATTTTTGCCTGAAATCGCTTGCTGTTGGCGGACTTTGTTGATTGCCTGCAATATATCCCAGCGCCCGCCATAGTTGGCTGCCACCGTCAGGGTCAATTCGCTGTTATTGGCGGTGAGCGCCTGGCCTTCGGCGATTTTGTCCTGGATGCGGCGGTCAAACACGGCAATGTCGCCGATCACCTTGAAGCGAATGTTGTTCTCATGCAGCTTGGCGACTTCGCCCTCGAGCGCGCGCAAAAAAAGCTGCATCAGCACCGAAACTTCATCCTGCGGCCGCCGCCAGTTTTCCGACGAGAACGCAAACAGCGTCAGATATTCGATGCCCAGATCGCCGCACGCCTTGACTGTCTCGCGCACCGCCTCGACCCCGCGCTTGTGGCCGGCCACACGCGGCATGAATCGATTGGTCGCCCAGCGGCCGTTGCCGTCCATGATGATGGCAACATGGCGCGGCACATCGGAGACGTCGGGGATGACTTGTGTGGGGCTCTGGAAGGTCATGGCGGATGGAAAGTGCGATGATCGGTTTGATCAAACCGACATCAGTTCCTTTTCCTTGTCATGCACCAGCTTGTCAATCTCGGCGACACATTTGTCGGTCATTTTTTGCACTTCATCCTGGGCGCGTTTTTCGTCGTCCTCCGGCAGGGTCTTGGCCTTGAGCGCGTCTTTGAGCGCGGTGTTGGCATCACGGCGGATATTGCGCACCGCCACTTTGGCATCTTCGCCCTCACCCTTGACGGTCTTGGCCATTTCGCGGCGGCGTTCCTCGGTGAGCGAGGGCATCGGCACCCGCACCACATCGCCCGTGGTGGAGGGATTGAGCCCCATGTCGGAATCGCGGATTGCCTTCTCGATGACATGCGCCATCTTTTTTTCAAACGGCTGGACGATGATGGTGCGTGAATCCGCCAGCGTCAGATTGGCGACCGAGGTCAGTCCGGTCATCGAGCCGTAGTAGTCCACTTGGATCTGGTCGAGCATGCCGGCGTGGGCGCGGCCGGTGCGGATTTTGGCCAGGTTGTTTTTGAGCGCATCGACGCTTTTGTGCATCTTTTGCTCGGAATTTTTTTTAAGCTCGGCAACGTTCATTTTTTACGCTCCATCCATCGACTGCAACTTGTCAATTACGCGTGAACCAGGGTGCCCTCGTCCTCACCCAGCACCACCCGCTTCAACGCGCCCTGCTTGAATATCGAAAACACCTTGATCGGCAATTTCTGGTCACGGCACAGCGCCAGCGCGGTGGCATCCATGACTTTCAGGTTTTTGATGAACGCCTCGTCAAAAGTCAGCGAATGATAACGCGTTGCGCTCTTGTCGGTATTGGGGTCGGCACTGTAGATGCCGTCAACCTTGGTGGCTTTCAGAACGATGTCGGCTTCCATCTCCCGGCCGCGCAGCGCGGCGGCGGTGTCGGTGGTGAAAAACGGGTTGCCGGTGCCGGCGGCGAACACCACCACTTTGCCTTCCTCAAGATAGCGCATGGTTTTGCCGCGGATATAGGGCTCGACCACCGGCTCGATGTTGATGGCTGATTGCACACGCGGCGACAAGCCGACTTTGGAAAGGGCATCTTGCAGCGCCAGCGAATTGATGACCGTGGCCAACATGCCCATGTAATCGGCGGTGGCGCGATCCATGCCGGCGGCACTGGTGGAGACGCCACGGAAAATATTGCCGCCGCCAATCACGATGCCGATGGCCACGCCCATGTCGGCAACTTCCTTGATCTCGCCGACGATGCGCTCGATGGTCGGGCGGTTGATGCCAAAGTGGTCATCGCCCATCAACGCTTCGCCCGACAGCTTCAGCAAAATGCGCTGGTACTTCGGCGGTGGTGTGGAAATGTGTGGAAGCGACATTGCGAAATCCTTTCCTGGACCGTGCGTGTGATGATAAAAACTTTTTTGGGAACCGCAGATTAACGCCGATGGACGCCGATAAAATCAAATACCAAAACAAATAATTGTTTCGTCTTTATCCGTTTTTATCGGCGCTCATCGGCGCTCATCGGCGTTCATCGGCGTTCATCGGCGGTTCCATTTTCTTCATTCCCGAAACCTACGCAGGATTGCTTTCTTCCTGTTTTTTCCTCGCCGCCGCCGCCTGCTCGGCGACTTCCGCCGCGAAGTCGGTCACTTTCTTTTCGATGCCCTCGCCCACCACATACAGCGTAAAGCCGTTGACGGTCGCGCCCCTGGATTGGGTCAACTGCGCGATGGTTTGTTTGTCGTCTTTGACAAACGGCTGCGACAGCAACGACACTTCCTTCAAAAATTTGGCAATCGAGCCATCCACCATCTTGGCGACGATCTCGGCGGGCTTGCCGGATTCGGCGGCCTTGGCCTCGGCCACGGAACGCTCTTTGGCGATGTCCGCCGCCGCCACGCCGGAGGCGTCGAGGGATTTGGGCTTGGTTGCGGCGATGTGCATGGCGATGTCTTTTGCCAGCACGCTGTCGCCGCCGGAAACATCGACCAAGGTCGCCACTTTGGCGCCACCGTGGATGTAGGCCGTCAACACACCCTTGGCATCGATGCGCTGGAAGCGGCGGATGGACAGGTTTTCACCAACCTTGCCGATCAAGGCCTTGCGCGTTTCATCCACCGTGGTGCCATGCATCGGCATCGCCGACAAGGCTTCGACGCTGGCCGGATTGGTATCCGCCACCATTTTCGCCAAGGCTGCGCTCATGGCGAGGAAATCATCGTTCTTGGCGACAAAATCGGTTTCACAATTGATTTCGAGCATGGCGCCCAATTTCTGGTCGCCGGAAATGAAAATGGCGCACACGCCCTCTGCGGCCACGCGCGAGGCGGCTTTGCTGGCTTTGTTGCCCAGTTTGACGCGCAATATTTCCTCCGCCTTGTCCATGTCGCCGGCGGCCTCCGACAGGGCTTTTTTGCACTCCATCATTGGTGCGTCGGTTTTTTCACGAAGTTGTTTGACCATTGCCGCTGTAATTTCTGCCATTGCTGTTCCTTGGTAAGTCTGGTTCGATGCAAATTTGTTTTGGTTAAAAAAAAGGGGCCGGAGCCCCTTTTTTGCGAGACCGGGAAATTACTTGGCTTCCTCTTCGGTCACTTCCACCAATTCCACCAACTCGTCGGTCGGCGCTACCATTTCGTTGATGACCATGCTCTTGCCTTCGAGAATCGCGTCGGCCACACCGCGCGCGTACAGGCGGATTGCACGGGTGGAGTCGTCGTTGCCCGGAATGACGTAATCGACGCCATCGAGTGAATTGTTGGTGTCAACCACGCCGATGATCGGCACACCGAGTTTTTTGGCTTCGGTCACGGCGATTTTGTGGTAGCCGACATCAATCACAAAAATCGCGTCGGGCACACCGCCCATGTCCTTGATGCCGCCCATGGCGCGCTGGAGCTTTACCAGTTCGCGGGAATAGGTAAGCGCCTCTTTTTTCGACAGCTTCTCAAGCGTGCCTTCGGCCACCATCAATTCGAGATCCTTCAGGCGCTTCAGCGAGCCTTTGATGGTCTTGTAATTGGTGAGCATGCCGCCCAGCCAGCGAAAATCAACAAACGGCATGCCGGCGCGGGTGGCTTCTTCCATGATGATTTCACGGGCCTGGCGCTTGGTGCCGACAAAAAGAATGGTGCCTTTGTTGGCCGACAGGGTGCGCACATACTTGAGCGCGTCCTGGTACATCGGCAGCGATTTTTCGAGGTTGATGATGTGAATCTTGTTGCGGGCACCAAAGATATACGGTGCCATTTTGGGGTTCCAGAAGCGGGTTTGGTGACCAAAGTGGACGCCGGCTTCCAGCATTTGACGCATAGTGGTGGACATACTGTTTTCCTGGGGTTAAGGTTGAGCCTGCCGCGCGCTGAACTGTTCCGCTGGAACAGACCTTAACGGTGCGTGCGGGAGATTTACTGGATTGAAAGAGTTCACTGCCGGAGAATTTCCGACAGCCCTTGATTATACACACAAAATAGCTAAATCTGCAAGTTCAAATGAACCACACCCCACTCCCCCTTGCCACCTCGTTTG
>JANPNJ010000065.1:0-4285 GCA_031427395.1 Burkholderiales bacterium | reverse complement strand
AGGCAAATGGCCTTGGAGCAGCTATCGTGCGCATGTTGGTTTGTCGCTGTCGCCCGACTGGCTGGACACATCGGCGGTGCATGGCTACTTGCTGGGGCGGGATGCGCTGACTGCGTCGGATCGACGCAAAGCTGGCGTGCGCTATGTAGCACTGGTTGCTGAGGGGAAAGGTGTAAAACTGTGGGAAGAAGGATTGGCACAGCAGATATTTCTGGGTGGGGCGGAATTTGTTGCGCGCATGCAGGCACTGATGTCTGCGGACGCGTCAAGCTCAAGAGACATACCCCGCATGCAAAGGCGCGCGCCTGCGAAAACGATTGTGCAGCATTTGCAACAAGGCAAAAGTCGTGATGTTGCTATTCGGGATGCAGTCAACATTGGACAGCACAGCATGACAGATGTCGCTGAAGTTGTTGGATTATCAGTGTCTCGGGTGAGCCGCATTGTCAGTGCAAGTAGGTGAGTGGGCAAGAGTCAAGGCCTGACCCCGCCCCCCAGACCATCAACAAAGCCGGCGAGAGTGTGGTCATCAACACCCACGGCCGGCATGATCCCTGTGTCGGCATCCGCGCCACACCGATTGCGGAAGCGTATCTGGCGCTGGTGTTGATAGACCACGCGCTGATTCACCGGGCGCAGAACGCCGATGTGGTGGTGGCGACGCCGAAAGTGGCGGCAACGGTGTTGAC
This sequence comes from Burkholderiales bacterium, assembly GCA_031427395.1. GTDB lineage: Bacteria > Pseudomonadota > Gammaproteobacteria > Burkholderiales > Usitatibacteraceae > UKL13-2. The sequence goes on along the minus strand of JANPNJ010000065.1, from coordinate 3,596 downwards.
GTACGCAAAATCCGCGCAAGTCGGCAGACACGATGATCCTCTGCCGAATGAGGCTTGAAGTTTTTAAAATATTTCACAAACACCATATTCCACGCGAACTTCCAGCCAATATGCCTTGCAAGTGCGCATGAATATTAGGGTTTCAGATTTTATTGCCGCTGTGTTGCGCCGCATCAATCCCATGCCATTGGCTATAATCGGGTGATGAATTCCCCCCGCGCCCAGCCGCAAACCCTCTACGACAAACTCTGGAATGCCCATGTGGTGCATACCGAGCCGGACGGCACGGCGCTGATCTACATTGACCGGCATCTGGTACACGAAGTCACCAGCCCGCAGGCTTTTGACGGGCTGGCGATCAACGGCCGCAAGCCGTGGCGCATCAAATCGATTGTCGCCACCGCCGACCACAACGTGCCGACCACCGCCCGCCGTGATGGCATCGCCGACCCGATCTCGCGTTTGCAGGTGGAAACACTCGACAAAAACATCGAAAAATTTGGTGTGGCCGACTACTACGGCATGAATGACGCCCGTCAGGGCATTGTGCATGTGGTGGGGCCCGAGCAGGGGGCCACCTTGCCCGGCATGACGGTGGTGTGCGGCGACTCGCATACCTCCACCCACGGCGCATTCGCCGCGCTCGCGTTTGGCATTGGTACTTCCGAAGTTGAGCATGTGCTGGCCACCCAATGCCTGAACGCAAAAAAAATGAAATCGATGCTGATTCGTGTTGACGGCAATGCCGGGCGCGGGGTGACGGCCAAGGACATTGTGTTGGCGATCATCGGCAAAATCGGCACGGCCGGCGGCAGCGGGTATGCGATTGAATTTGCCGGCAGTGCGATTCGCGCCCTGTCGATGGAAGGACGCATGACGGTTTGCAATATGGCCATCGAAGCCGGTGCGCGCGCCGGCATGATCGCGGTGGACGACAAGACCATCCAGTATTTGCAAGACCGGCCGTTTGCGCCCAAGCGTGATGAGTTCACCCGTGCTTGCGCGTATTGGGCCACGCTCACCAGCGACGCGGATGCCAAATTTGACTGTGTGGTCGAGCTGGATGCAACAAACATCAAGCCACAGGTGACTTGGGGCACCTCGCCCGAAATGGTGACCACCATTGATGCGGCGGTGCCGGATCCAAAACACGAGCCCGACCCGGTGAAACGTGAAGCGATGGAGCGTGCGCTGGTGTACATGGGGCTCAATCCCGGCACGTTGATGGCGGCCATCAAAATCGACAAAGTGTTCATCGGCAGTTGCACCAATTCGCGCATCGAGGATTTGCGGGTGGCTGCCGCCGTGGTGCGCGGGCGGCGCATTGCGGAAAATGTCAAACTGGCGCTGGTGGTGCCGGGCTCAGGTCTGGTCAAACGCCAGGCCGAGGCCGAGGGACTCGATAAAATATTTCTCGCCGCCGGATTTGAATGGCGCGAACCGGGTTGCTCGATGTGCCTGGGCATGAACGACGACCGGCTGGCGGCAGGTGAGCGTTGTGCTTCCACCTCCAACCGCAATTTTGAAGGCAGGCAGGGTGCGGGCGGCCGCACCCATTTGGTGAGTCCCGAAATGGCGGCGGCAGCAGCCGTGGCGGGTCGGTTTGTGGATGTACGGGAAATACTTTAGGAGAAAATGATGATGAAAAAACTGATGACGATTTTGTTGGCCGGATTGTTTTTGGCCGGTTGCAACACCATGGAAGGTGTCGGCAAAGACATCAAAAAAGGCGGCGAGGTTATTGAAAAAGCGGCCGATCAGGCATCGAAAAAATAGTGGAAGCATTTCGCCGGCATCTGGGATTGGTGGCACCGCTCGACCGCGCCAACGTCGACACCGACGCCATCATTCCCAAGCAATTTCTGAAATCGATCACGCGTTCCGGTTTTGGCCCGAATCTGTTTGACGAATGGCGTTACCTCGACCATGGTGAGCCGGGCATGGACAACAGCAAACGCACGCCCAATCCGCAGTTCGTGCTGAATCAGCCGAGGTTTCAAGGTGCCAGCGTGTTGCTGGCACGCAAGAATTTCGGTTGTGGCTCGTCGCGTGAACACGCGCCCTGGGCGCTGCAGCAGTTTGGTTTCAAGGCCATCATCGCGCCGTCGTTCGCTGATATTTTTTTCAACAATTGCTACAAGAATGGTTTGCTGCCGATTGTGTTGGCGGAAATAGAAGTCGATCATTTGTTCAACGTGGTGCTGGCCACAGCCGGTCTGAAATTGCAGATTGACCTGGAGCGGCAGGTGGTGGAAGTGCCGGGTGCGGAGACGTACCATTTTGAGGTGGAAGATTTCCGCAAGCAAAGCCTGCTCAATGGCTGGGACGAGATCGGCCTGACCATGCGCCACACTGACAAAATCCGCGCCTACGAAGCGGCGCGCGCCGTTCGGGAGCCGTGGATTTTTTCTTGATGTTTTTTTGGGAACCGCCGATGGACGCCGATAACCGCCGATAAGGTCACGGCAAAGGTGGAGTAGCCTGAAAATTCGCTTTCAACACTGATACAAAGAGCCTTGTGTTCTCCAAAGCAAATTATTTGGTTTTATCGGCGCATATCGGCGTCCATCGGCGGTTCCCACACTCTTGGAATACAAAATGAAAATTGCAGTGCTTGCGGGCGACGGCATCGGCCCCGAAATCATGGCCGAGGCATTGAAGGTGCTGGATGTGCTCAGGCGTGACGGTTTGAAAGTTGAAACGGAAACCGCGTTGGTCGGTGGCGTGGCATACGACAGTTTCGGCCATCCTTTGCCCGCGGCCACGCTGAAGCTGGCGCAGCAGGCAGACGCGGTGTTGTTCGGCTCGGTCGGCAGCCCGAAACACGATGCGCTGCCACGCGAACACCGTCCGGAAAAAGCCATTCTGGGGCTGCGCAAGGAGTGTGATTTTTTTGCCAACTTGCGTCCCGCCACGGTGTTCCCGGCGCTGGCCGGCGCGTCGTCACTGCGTGCTGACATTGTCACCGGGCTCGACATCATGATTATCCGCGAGCTGACCGGTGACATTTATTTCGGCGAGCCGCGCGGGGTGTCCGGCGAACATGGCAACCGGGTCGGCATCAACACCATGCACTACACCGAAGCGCAGATCCGGCGCATCATGCATGTGGCGTTTCGCACCGCGCAGCAACGCGGCAAAAAATTGTGTTCCATCGACAAAATGAATGTACTCGAAGCCATGCAATTGTGGCGCGACATCGCCATCGAGATCGCGCCGGAATACCCGGATGTGGCCCTGACGCATATGCTGGTGGACAATGCCGCCATGCAATTGGTGCGCAATCCCAAACAATTTGATGTCATGGTCGCGGGCAACATGTTCGGCGATATTTTGTCGGACGAAGCCTCGATGCTGACCGGCTCTATCGGCATGCTGCCCTCGGCCTCGCTGGATGCCAACGGCAAGGGCTTGTTTGAACCCATCCACGGCTCGGCACCCGATATCGCCGGCCAGAACAAAGCCAATCCGCTCGCGCAAATATTGTCGCTCGCCATGATGCTGCGCTACACCTTCAAGCTGCCCGAGTGGGCAAACCGTGTGGACAACGCCGTGGAAAAAACCCTGCAACAGGGAAAACGCACGGGTGACATTGC
>JANPNJ010000064.1:0-1673 GCA_031427395.1 Burkholderiales bacterium | reverse complement strand
CTTCACCGGATCCACCGTGACCTGATAGGTCTGCACAAAGCCGCCGATGGAGGCCACTTCGGCCACACCATGCGCCTTGGTCAATTGATAACGCAAATACCAATCCTGCAGGGTGCGCAGCTCGGCCAGTGTTTTGTTTTTAGCCTGCACCACATACTGGTACACCCAGCCGACACCGGTGGCATCGGGCCCGATCTGCGGCAACACACCACGCGGCATGCGGCCGGCGGCGAAGTTCAGATACTCCAGCACCCTGGAGCGTGCCCAGTAAATATCGGTGCCGTCCTCGAAAATGATATAGACAAACGACGCGCCGAAAAATGAAAAGCCGCGCACCACCCGCGATTTGGGCACCGACAGCATGGCGCTGGTGAGCGGATACGTGACCTGGTCCTCGACCACCTGCGGTGCCTGGCCGGGGTATTCGGTATAAACAATCACCTGCACGTCCGACAAATCGGGCAGCGCGTCGATGGGTGTTTTGATGACGGCCACCACGCCGCCGATGGTGACAAACAGCGTGGCGAGCAGCACCAGAAAAATATTACGGCCAGACCAGTCGATGAGTTTATTGAGCATGGTTGATCCGTCGGTCAATGGCCAGTGTGTGCTTTGGATGCAACCGGCGCGGCAGCCTTGCCGGGCACACCCGGCTTGATGCCGGTGATGACCCATTCGCCGCCGGTCTTTGCAATGAATTCAAAATTGACGAATGCGCCCGGCCGCAAATCCTTGGCCAGTGCCGCGTCGGTGAGCACAAAATCCATCACCATCGGCGGCCATTTGAGGCTGGCCACTGCACCGTGATTGATGGTGACTGACCCGGCCTTGGCATTGACCGCCGCGATGGTGCCGGTGGCGTGGTGGCCGGAGGTGCCAACTGCGGCTTGCGCGCCAAAACCGCCGATGGCCGCTTTCAGGTTGCTTTCGGCATCGATCAGGAAATTGGCGGCGACCACCACCGCCTCGCCCTCCTTGATGCCGGAAAGTATTTCCACCGTGTCGTCCCCGCGCATGCCGAGTTTGACTTCGCGCGCTTCAAACCGGCCGGGTGCCAGTTCGACCAAGACGATGCGGCGGGTGCCGCTGTCGATCACCGCCGACAGCGGCACGGTCAAGGCGTCCTTGCGCGCGGGCACCGCCAGCTCCACCTGGGCAAACATGCCGGGCTTGAGCAGGTGGCCGGGATTGGCCAGCTCGATGCGCACCTGCACGGTGCGGGTCTCGGCTTTCAGTGTGGGATAAATATAGGTCACGGTTCCGCTGAATTCCCGCTCGGGGTAGGCGTTGATTTTTACCTTGGCGCGGGCACCGTCGCGGATGAGCCCGATGTCCTGCTCAAACACGTCGGCAAACACCCAGACTGTTGACAGGTCGGTAACCTGGAACAACATTTCCCCCGGCATGAAGCGCATGCCCTGCAATGCCTTTTTTTCGGTGACAATGCCCGTCGCCGGCGAGCGGACCGTCAGGGTGCGCCGGGCTTCGCCGGTTTGGGCGAGCACGGCAATTTGTTCGGCCGAGATGTCCCAGTTTTTTAATCGCAGCAACGCGGAGTCAGCAAGCTGCGCCATGCCGGCCTGGGCACCACCCTGCGCGGCGATGAGGTATTCGCGCTGCGCGGACACCAATTCCGGGCTGTAGGCTTCAAACAAGGGCTGGCCCTTGGCCAC
>JANPNJ010000063.1:0-2217 GCA_031427395.1 Burkholderiales bacterium | reverse complement strand
TCCAGAAGGGGCGGGCGCAAGAAGCTATCAATTATGTAGCGTTGACTTGCATCCCGTGGAGCGATGGTCCGGCTTGCGGATTGAGTCCGTCATGACCGTGACGGATCAACGCGCTTGCCGGGTATTTAGCCGAGCCAAATTGGCAAGCGGTCAAGCTAAGCGAAAGTGACTCTGACACACGCGGTATTTCCAGCGCCACGGCCTCGGGCATTTCCAGGGTCGCGCCCTTGTAGCGCGGATACAGAGCAGCCAATGCCTCAATATTTTTGCTGAGATTTTTGTAGTGGTGCTCGTCAAGTTCAACCCCAACACTGTCGTAGCCTACTGCTTCGCATGCGGCAATCGTCGAGCCCGAACCGGCAAAGGGCTCCAGCAACGTGCCTTGGCCCAAAGGCAAAAGCGTGCGAGCGAGGATACGCATGAAGTGTTGAGGCTTCAACGTGGGATGGTCAGAAATCCGTTCTTCGATTGACGGCGTCTTTCCGGATTGAATCGCATCGGGCAGGGGGATATCTGTGCCACAGCGCCTCAGTGCGCCCGTTCCCCATCGACGCAGATTTTGTGCAACGGTCTTCTCTGAAATTGGCTTTCGGAACAGCATCCACGGCTCGTAACAACCTCTAGGGGTGACGCAAACCTCTTTGAATTCTTCTTCTGCAAGTTTGGGCCTGTCGCCACCGCGAAAGCCCCGATAAAGGCGCATCACGGAACCGCGAACTTCAAAGCCTGCTGAGGCTATCCCGTCCTGCACAAGAAATTGCAACATGGGCGTGCCAGCAACAAAAGCATGTGCGCCTGGGGTCAGCGTGCGCAGCAATGCCTGACCAAAACGTTGAAAGTAGGCGCGAACGTCCTCTCTCTCCTGCGGGCTCAAGGTCGTAAATCGCGGCAATGGTGCGCGTTCGCTCCCCCCGATTCTTGGTGGAATTCGCCACACTCCCCCCCGCCCACTCCGAAGCTTGGCGACTTCCTTGTCCGAGAACTCGACGATTCCAAAAGGAGGGTCGGTCAGAACGCCATGGAAGGCGGCGTCGGGCTGCCTGAGAAGCCATTCAAAGCTGTCGTCATGGTGAACTTGATAAGCCATGTGTCTGAGTTTCGTCTATAGTTGAAAGACTGTCAATGTAGCTATCGTTACAGTACGGGCGCATGGCAGAAGCACAAAAGACAATTGGCGCATGCGTTCGGTATTTCAGAGAAAAACAAAGACTATCGCAAGAAGCCGTCGCATTGAAGGCGGGAATCTCTTACCAGTACTTGTCGGGCATTGAGACGGGCAAAGAGAACTTCTCGATTCAGGTCATTGAGAATTTGGCGGCAGCGCTAAACGTGCCGCTTGAGATTTTAGTTGCGGCCGCATTTGACAACCAGAGCGGCATTCGTCCGCCGCTGTTAGACGCAGCTCACTTTCGGCGGAACGTCCCGCTGCCGAATGGCCTGACCTTCGAGACGATTGAAGCAGCGGTGAATCACACTCAGATGGTGATTCACCGAATCAATCAAAACATGCTCCGCGAGGGCGGCAAGACCTTGCAATCGCTGATCCAGGGAAATAATTTTTCTGGATTGGTGTCGAACATTCTTGCCAACAGCTTCGATCAGCATTCGCCGTACAAACACAATCACCATCAACGCTATCCCGACCTGGTTAATCCACTTGCGAACGCTGGAGCGGGAGAAGGTCTTGAGATAAAGACGACGATCAGGGTTGGAAAGGGCGGCGAGAGTCACAACGGGCACGATGGCTGGCATGTGGTGGCTTGTTACTGCATCCTGGACAACGGCGATATCGAATTCATTCATCTCATGTTTGCCTGGCTCAACGGACACAGGCATCGCCAACCAGACTGGAAGTACGTCGGAAGCCAGGTCAATGCAGTGACCGGCAGCAGGCGAACTGAAACCTTCAATACGAACGAGGCAGGGAATACAAAGCTTCGCGATGGCTCGGCCTTTTTGGATGCTAGTCGCGTGAACTTTTCTCGCTGGAGGCATGACCGGACCCGCGAACTGCCGCTTCATAGCATTTGGGCTAAGACAGCTAAGCCCTGACTCGGCGAGGGCACAGCGCTCAAGCGCGAGCCCTACCGCTACAACATGCAGGCCCTGCGCAAAAGCGTGGTGGCCGGGTTGCCGGTCGATACCTTTTACTGGCTGCTGGACCATTCCATCGGTTTCAACCGCTTCGTGATGAGCCAGCTCAACGAGCGCTTGGGC
>JANPNJ010000062.1:0-4827 GCA_031427395.1 Burkholderiales bacterium | reverse complement strand
TGCGCGCGCCCCTCATCGGTGGCTGCGGATGCCATGCCGCGCAAGCCGAGCGTGTGGCTGCAATCAATCACCACCAGCCTGGCGGCGCGTTTGGCGAGAAGATTTGCGGTGGTGTCGCCATTCTTTTCGGTGCCACTCTGTATTTGCAGGGTGATCCTGCCGGGGTGCTTGAGGCCGGAGCCAACCAAAACCGCGATGGTGGCCAGCTCGCCAAAATAACGCGTCACATCCGGCGGGTAATCGCGGCCTTGCATGAGGTCGCGCCACGCGTCATCGAGGCGCACCACCTGGCCGCGAATGTCGAGATTTTCCAGCGTGAAACGGCGCGAAAAACTGTTTGCAGTAAGTGGAGTAAGGTCAATGCTCATGTTGCCTACGCCGCCACCGCTTCAGGGTGCGGCGGGGTCACGCGCACCCGGTTGGCCGGAAAAATCGCGCGAAAGGTCGAGCCATGGTCGTCGCTGCCCTGTGCGCTGTCGATTTCCAGCCGCCCGCCGTGGCGCACCAGCACATGTTTGACAATGGCGAGGCCGAGGCCAGTGCCGCCCACCGCGCGCGAGCGGCTGCGGTCCACCCGGTAAAAACGCTCGGTCAATCTCGGCAGGTGTGCGGTGGCGATGCCCTCGCCGTTGTCTTTGACGGTAAACACCAATTCCTCGCGCTCGGCATTCACCTTCAACGACACCGCAATATGGCTGCCGTCAGGTGAATGGCTCACCGCATTGCCAACGAGATTGGTGACCAGGCTGGCGATCTCGTCGCGGTTGCCGATGAGCCAGGCGGGCAGCAGTGAAACATGAATGGTGTGGCGGCCATTGGCCATGATCTTGGCATCCTCGACCGAAGCTGACACCAGCGCATGCACATCAATGATGCCCTCACTGAGTTTGTTGTGCGCGTCCTCAAGGCGCGACAGTGTCAGGAGATCGTCCACCAGCCGCTGCATGCGTTCGGTTTGCGCGCCCATGTGGTCGAGCGAGCGTTGCCGCAATTCCGGCTTGTCCGCGCCGATTTTGTGGAGGGTCTCCAGAAAGCCCGCCATCACGGTGAGCGGTGTGCGCAATTCGTGCGAGACATTGGCGACAAAATCACTGCGCATGATCTCCAGCCGCTCGCGCTCGGAAATGTCGCGCGACAGCAAAAGCATCTGGTCGTTGCCAAAGGCGACCAGTTGCAGCGAGAGAGTCATGTCGTCATCGCTGCCACCGCGGCTCAGTTTCAGCGTCAGCGGCGCATTGAAATTGCGCGCCGCCAGATAGGCGATGAATTCGGGGTAACGGATAAAATAAGTGATGGTCTGCATGCGATCGCTGTCTTGCGCGATGCGCCAATGTGCTTCGGCCATCGGGTTGCACCAGACGATATTGTTTTCGTTGTCGAGCATCACCACGCCGTCGGGCAACGCGGCGGCGGCTTGCTGGAAGCGCGCCAGTGAATCACCGAGTGCCTGCTGGTTCACCCGCGCCTGACGCAGCAGGCGGTACAAATCGGTCAACACCTCGCCCCAAATGCCCTCGCCGTCCGGCACGCTGGCCGCGCTGTGGTCACTCGACAGCCAGGCATATAGCTGCGCCAGTTTCCATGCGTGGTAGGCAAACGCAAACAGCACCACGGCACCCGCCAGCGCAAACGCCGCCGCCCAGCCGTCGGCCAAACGACCCACCATCGCGGCCACGAGTGCCAGCAGCAGCACCCGCAACAGCGCGGTGAAAAAAAGATGTCGTGTGGGAGGTGGTGGGGTCGCCATGCCGCTATGTTACGACACGTGGCGGGGATTAATCGCGGGCAAATCGATAGCCGCTGCCGCGCACCGTGTGTACCAGGTTGTCATGCCCGGAGGGTGCGAGAGCCGCGCGCAAGCGGCGCATGTGGACATCGATGGTGCGCTCCTCGATAAACACATGGTCGCCCCACACCTGGTCGAGCAATTGCGTGCGCGAATACACCCGCTCCTGGTGGGTCATGAAAAAATGCAGGATGCGAAATTCGGTGGGGCCCATCACCAGCGTTTGATTGTTGCCGGTGACCTTGTGCGCCGCCGGGTCGAGCTTGAGGCCGTGATATTCGATGCTGTCTTCAGTCAATTCGGGCGCGCGGCGGCGCAACACCGCCTTGATGCGCGCTTCCAGCTCTTTCAGCGAAAACGGCTTGACCATATAGTCGTCGGCACCGGTTTCCAGGCCGCGCAATTTGTCGGCTTCCTCACCACGCGCGGTCAATAAAATAATCGGCAACAATTTTGTGCGGGTATCGCTGCGCAGTCGGCGGGTCAGATCAACCCCACTCATGCCGGGCAGCATCCAGTCGAGCAGCACCAGGTCGGGCAATTCTTGCTGCACCTGCTTCATCGCCGCCTCGGCGGAGGCGGCAATCAACACCCGATAACCGCCCATTTCCAGATTGATCTGGATGAGATCCTGAATGGCCGGCTCGTCTTCAACAACCAAAATGGTGGGCTTCATGCCGACATGATATTTCAGGTTTGTGAAACGGATGTGACAGATTGCCGACGGCATCCAGGGGGTATCATGGCGGCTTCACCCAACCAGCAACAGCCATGTCATCCACCGCCCCGCATCCGACCGAAATCATTCTCCACCAAAAATCGCGCGAACTCGAAATCGCCTTCGACGACGGCAACCGTTTTCGCCTCACCTGCGAATTTTTGCGCGTCTATTCGCCCTCCGCCGAAGTGCGCGGCCACGGGCCGGGGCAAGAGGTGTTGCAAACCGGCAAGCGTTTGGTGGAAATCACCGCGCTCGAACCGGTCGGCAGCTACGCCGTCAAGCCGGTGTTTTCTGATGGCCACGACACCGGCTTGTACTCCTGGGATTACCTGCACGACCTGGGGGTGAACCAACACAACTATTGGCAGACCTACCTGGCGCGGCTGGAACGCGGCGGCGGCAAGCGCGATTGAGTGATTAGACATGAGCCAAACCCACTTCGGCTACCAGCAGGTTGACGAAAACGAAAAAGCGCACAAGGTGCGCGAGGTGTTTCGTTCGGTCGCGCCCAATTACGACCTCATGAACGATCTGATGTCGGGCGGGCTGCACCGCGTGTGGAAAAAATTCACGGTGGATCTGGCCAATGTGCGGCCGGGGGAAAAAGTGCTGGATGTGGCATCCGGCACGGCGGACTTGGCGAAGGCATTTGCCTTGCAGGCGGGTGCCGCCAACGTCTGGCAGACCGACATCAACGAAGCCATGCTCAAAGTCGGGCGTGACCGCCTCGCCAATGCCGGCCTCATCACACCCCATGCGCTGGCCGACGGCGAACAATTGCCGTTTGCCGATGAGTCATTTGACCTGGTGAGTGTGGCCTTTGGCTTGCGCAATATGACCCACAAGGATGTGGCGCTCAAAGAGATGGCGCGGGTGTTGAAGCCCGGCGGCAGATTGCTGGTGCTGGAGTTTTCCAAAGTCCATGCGTCGCTGGAAAAAGCCTACGACGCCTATTCGTTTGGCCTGCTGCCGAAAATCGGCAAATTCATCGCCCGTGACGAGGCCAGCTACCAATACCTCGCCGAATCCATCCGCCAGCACCCCGACCAGGAGACGCTGAAAACCATGTTGCACAGCGCCGGGCTGGCCAAGGTGGAATACTGGAATCTGGCGGCGGGGGTGGTGGCGCTGCATCGCGGCTTCAAGCTGTAAAACGCCCAACATTCCCGCAATACCGGCAACGAGTATATTTACTGCGGCGAGAGTATTGTTGCTACCTGTCAGCCATAAAACGGCTACACTGATCGTTGTTATTTCCGTCATATCCTTAAATAAGGTTCGCCATGAAATCGTTACTGGCCACACTCCTCATTTCGCTGTTCACTTTCGCCAGCCTCGGCTATATGTCCGATGCCGAAGCCAAAAAGCGCCTCGGTGGCGGCAAATCCACCGGCATGCAGCGCGACTCGGTCAAAAATGACCCTACCCCGCCGCCCGCCAAAGCCGCCCCTGCTGCCACACCCGGCACACCCGCCGCTGCCCCTGCCGCCGCTGGTGCCACCGCGGCCGCTGCCGCCAAGCCCGCATCCGGCATGAGCCGTTGGCTGGGCCCGTTGGCCGGCATCGCCGCCGGTGGCCTGCTTGCCGCCATGTTCATGGGTGGCGCGTTTGACGGCATCAAATTTTTCGACATCATCCTGATGATCGGTCTGGCGATTGCCGCCTTCATGTTGCTGCGCATGTTCATGCGCAAAAAAGCCGCCGCTGCCGCAGGCGACAACAATCTGCAATATGCGGGTGCCAATGATTCGCCAGCCGCCGATGTGCCGCGCCCGATGGACGCAACCAGCGCCCGCACCGCCACCCCGGAAATCGGCAGCCGCCTGTCGGGTGGCGACGCCTCGCCCGAAGCCATCAACGAAGCCACCGCCAATCCGCGCATCCCGGCCGACTTCGATGTTGCCCCGTTCGAGCGCAATTCCAAGGCCGCCTTCATCCGCCTGCAAGCCGCTAATGACGCACGCGACCTCGACGACATCCGCGAATTCGCCAGCCCGGAAATGTACGGCGAAATCGCCCTGCAATTGCAAGAGCGCGGCAACGCCGCGCAAAAAACCGAAGTCGTGTCGGTGGATGCGCGCGTGATCGAAGTCATCATCGAAGGCAAAAAAGCTGTCGCCAGCGTGCGCTACACCGGTGTCATCCGTGAAGACAACGAAGGCGCGGAAGGCTTCGATGAAGTCTGGCACGTCACCAAGGATTTGTCCGACAACAACGCCACCTGGAAACTCGCCGGGATTCAGCAGCTTCAGTAATATTCGCGGCCAAATAATTTAAAAACCCCAATATTGGCGGGTTGTTTCAGGCAAAAATGTCTGGA
>JANPNJ010000061.1:0-6420 GCA_031427395.1 Burkholderiales bacterium | reverse complement strand
GCATCCGGGGCCGATGAACCGTGGCGTGGAAATCGAATCCACCATTGCCGATGGGGTGCAGGCGGTGATTTTGCCGCAGGTAACCTTTGGCATTGCGGTGCGCATGGCGGTGATGTCGATGGTCAGCGGTGGTGGCGGTGGCGGCAATGGGGGTGCGCAATGAAGATCGAAATCCGCAACGGCCGCGTCATCGATCCCGGCAGCGGACACGATGCCATCACCAATGTGTATCTGGCCGATGACAAAATCGCCGCCATTGGCGCAGCCCCCGATGGCTTTGCCGCCGACAAAACCATCGACGCTGCAAACAAAATTGTCGCGCCCGGCCTGGTGGATTTGAGCGCCCGCTTGCGCGAGCCCGGCTTTGAACACAAGGCCACGTTGGAGAGCGAATTGATGGCCGCCGCCGCTGGTGGTGTCACCACCCTGGTGTGCCCGCCGGATACCGAGCCGGTGCTTGACGAGCCGGGCCTGGTTGAAATGTTGAAGCGGCGCGGCTGGACGTTGAACCAGGCGCGCATTTATCCGCTGGGCGCGCTCACCGCCGGACTCAACGGCGAAAAGCTGTCGGAAATGCTGGAATTGACCGAAGCCGGTTGCATCGGTTTTTTCCAGGCCGACCGGCCGATAGTGGATACCGCTGTGTTGTACCGCGCCATGCAGTATGCCGCCACCTTCGGCTTCACCATCTGGCTGCGTCCGGAAGATGCACACCTGGCCCGCGGCGGCATCGCCCACGATGGCGAAGTGGCCACGCGGCTGGGGCTGACCGGCATCCCGGTGAGCGCCGAGACGCTGGCCATTGCCACCATCACCACACTCATGCAAGACACGGGTGCCAAGGTACACCTGGCCAGGCTGTCGTCACGCGCCGGTGTGGCAATGGTGCGTGCAGCCAAGGCACAGGGGCTGCCGCTGACCTGTGATGTCGGCATTCACCATTTGCTGCTGACCGACCGCGACATCGGCTACTTTGACGCACACTATCGTTTCTCCCCGCCGCTGCGCGCGCCCGCCGACCGCGACGGCCTTGCCGCTGGGGTGATCGATGGCACCATTGACGCCATCTGCTCGGATCACACCCCGACTGACGAGGGCGAAAAAAATGTGCCGTTCGCCGAAGCCACACCTGGTGCCTCGGCGCTGGAAATGTTGTTGCCGCTGACACTCAAATGGGCGGAACAAACCAAACTGCCGCTCACCGCTGCACTGGCAAAAATCACCTTGCACCCGGCAACCGTGCTGGGCAAAACCCAGGGTCGTCTGGCGGTGGGTACACCAGCCGATGTGTGCATTTTTGATGCGCGCGCCTTTTGGGCGGTGACCCGCGAGACACTGGTGTCCCAGGGCAAAAACACCCCGTACCTCGGGCGCGAACTGCAGGGCCGGGTGGTGCACACCATTTGCGCCGGGCGGCTGGTGTACTCCGCGTAGTGGTGGGGGAAGTGGCGAAAAAGGTCGGGATGGGGGCGTGATTGCAAACTGGTTCGCTGTTGCGAGCGCCAACCCCACCCCAACCCTCCCCTTCGCAGGGGAGGGAGCCACAAACAGGCGCATGGTTTTTAGGATTGCATCGGCGCGTATCGGCGTCCATCGGCGGTTCCCAAAAATTTTTAAGGATAAACACCATGAAAATCGCCACCTGGAATGTCAACTCGCTCAACGTGCGCCTGCCGCATGTGCTCGCATGGCTGAAGACGACACCGGTTGATGTGTTGTGTTTGCAGGAATTGAAACTCGAGGACGCGAAATTTCCGCTGGAGGCGATTGAGGACGCGGGCTACCACGCGGTTTTCAACGGCCAGAAAACCTACAACGGTGTCGCCATCCTGTCGCGCGCGCGGCCGGAGGATGTGGTGATGGACATGCCGAATTATGCGGACACACAAAAGCGCGTGATCGCCGCCACCGTCAATGGTGTGCGGATGGTCAATGTCTATGTGGTCAACGGCCAGAGCGTGGACTCCGACAAGTATCAATACAAATTGGCGTGGCTCTCGGCGCTGCACGCATACATGGCGCGGGAAATTGTGGAATATGGCGATGTCGCCCTGCTCGGCGACTACAACATCGCCCCGGAAGACCGCGACACATACGACGCGGCGCTGTGGGCGGGACAGGTGTTGTGCACCGCTGCCGAGCGCGACCATTTCCGCGGCCTGCTGGCGCTGGGGCTCACCGACAGTTTTCGCCTGTTTGACCAACCGGAAAAAAGTTTCACTTGGTGGGATTACCGCATGCATGGATTCCGGCGCAACCTGGGGATGCGCATTGACCATATTTTGCTGACGAAAAATTTGGCGGGTGGCGCAACCAGTGCGGTCATTGATGTCGAGCCGCGAAAACTTGAGCGCCCCTCGGATCACGCGCCGGTGGTGGTGACAATAAAAAATTGAAACTCGTTTATTGGCGGGCGTTTTGGGGCATTTGTGGCTGAAATAGCGCGTCAATACTTGTGTTTTGCCAAATCAAGCCAAGCCCAGCATCAATTCAATATTCTGCATTGCCGCACGACCTGCACCTTTGCCCAGATTGTCATGCCGCGCCAGCAGCGTCGCCTGTTTGGATGCCGGGTTGTCAAACACAAACAACTCCAGCAAATTGGTATCGTTGAGCGCTTCGGGATTGATCTCCGCGGGCGGCTCGGTGGTGTGGGGTTTGATGTCAATGTATTGGCAGCCGGCGTAATGCGCGGCGAGTGCGTCGCGCAAGCGCAATCCAGACACGTTTTTTGGCAGCGCCCAACAATTGAGCGGCACTTGCAGCAACATGCCTTGCCGGAAATTGCCAACCGATGGGGTGAACAAAGGCGCGTGCCGCAAGCCGCTGTACTTTTGCATTTCCGGCAAATGTTTGTGCGCGAGCGCCAGGCCGTAGGCAATAAAATTAGTTCTGTTGGACGCGGACTCAAAGGATTCAATCATTTGCCTGCCGCCGCCGGAATAGCCGGTGACCCCCCATGTGGTCACCGGAAAATCCGCCGGTATCATGCCCGCTTCGACCAACGGCCGCAGCAATGCAATAAAACACGTTGACCAACAACCGGGGTTGGCGACCCGTCGGGATTGGCGGATGTGTTGTGCCTGGCTTTTGTCCATTTCCGGAAAACCGAACGTCCAATCGGGCAGCACCCGGTGCGCGGTGGAGGCGTCCAGAATTTTGGTGGCGGGATTGTCAATCATGGATACCGATTCACGCGCCGCATCGTCGGGCAGGCACAACACCGCGAGATCAACGGCGTTGAGCAATCGCTTGCGCTCGGCGCTGTCTTTGCGCTTTTCAGGGGCAATGCTGACCACCTCCACGCCGCCGCGCGCCTGCACCAGCCCACGGATCAGCAGACCCGTGGTGCCGTGTTCGCCGTCGATGAAGAGGGTTGGTTTGGACATGCGGGGCTAGACCAGCGCAAGCATTGTTTCGGCGTTGGAGACTTCAAACTTTCCCGCCGCCTCGACATTGACAGCCTTGACCATGCCGTTGTCAACAATCAGCGCACAGCGCTGCATGCGCACGCCGAAATTTTTTGCCGTGAGGTCAAACTCCAGCCCGAGCGCGCGCGTCCACGCCGCCGAGCCGTCGCCGAGCATGCGGATTTTTCCTTCGGTGTGCTGGTCTTTTGCCCAGGCACCCATCACAAACGCGTCATTCACCGACACACACCATATTTCGTCCACGCCTTTTGCCTTGAAGTCAGCGTGGTGTTTGAGGTAGCCGGGAACATGTTGCGCCGAGCAGGTCGGCGTGAACGCGCCGGGCAAACCAAAAATGACAATTTTTTTGCCCTTGACCAGTTCGTCAACCTGAAAATTATTCGGCCCGAAGCTGCAACCCGCGGTCTCGACGGCAATGAATTCGCTGAGGGTGCCGTTCGGCAATGTATCGCCTGTTTTAACCATGAATGCTCTCCTGAAAAATTAAGGGGACTGCGTTGAATAGGTGAACGAGTCGGCGAAGAATTCTTCTTCGGGCAACCCGCGATCGAGAAAGGATTGTTTGCCGGCATCGATCATCACCGGCGCGCCGCAGGCATAAATTTGATAACCAGTGAGCGAGGCAAAATCGTCGATGACGGCTTGATGGACAAAGCCGGTGCGGCCACGCCAATTATCCTCCGCTTTGGGATCGGACAAAACCGGGATAAAGGTAAAGTTTGGATACTCTTTTGCCCATTGCGCGGGCAACGTCGGCATATAAAAATCGGCGCGTGTGCGGCAGCCCCAGTAGAGCACCATCTCACGCTCAATGTGTTTGAAAAACGCGTGCTCCAAGATGGCCTTGATCGGCGCGAAACCGGTGCCGCCGGCCACAAAAATAATCGGCTTGTCGGAGTCTTCGCGTAAATAAAACGAGCCGAACGGACCCTCGAAGCGCAGGATCGCCCGCTCGCGCATGTCGGTGAACACAAAATTGGTGAAGTGTCCGTCAGGCACATGGCGGATGTGCAGTTCAACATTCTGGTCGCGGTGCGGCGCGTTGGCCATCGAAAAGCTGCGGCGGCGGCCGTCCTTCAACAGGATGTCAATGTATTGCCCCGCCAGATATTGCAGACGCTCCTGCGCGGGAAGCTTGAGCGACAGCACGGCCACGTCCGCAGCCGGTTTTTCCATCTTCTCCACCCGGCAGGGCAGGGTGCGGACCTGTAAATCCCCGCTGCCGCCGATTTCCCTGACCAAAAGCGTCAAATCCGAACACGCCTTGCCGACACAAAACAGCGCCTTGCCCGCCGCCTTCTCTTCGTTATTGAGCGTGCGCGCCTGATGGTTGCCGTAGTCAAAATCGCCCGCGACCAAGGTGCCCTTGCACGAGCCGCACGCGCCATTGCGGCAGCCATAAGGCAAACCTATGCCCTGTCGGATTGCGGCGTCGAGTATGGTTTCGTCGGCATGGGCGGTGAACGTTCGGCCAGAGGGTTGGAGGGTGATGGTAAAGGCGTTGCTCATGGCTGGATAAATATGGCGTGAAAAAGAAATGGCACCCCCTGGTCCACTCGGATCAGGGCGCGTGATTTTACCGGCTAAAAACCAAGCATCCACTATACTTTGCCTGCATGACCACGACCAAAATGGATACGCTGGATACGCCCCCGCAGGTGCTGATCACGGGTTTCGGTGACATCGGCAGGCGGGTGGCGCGATTGCTTGTGCCACGCCACCCCGTCAGGGCGCTGTCCCGCCGACTTGCTTCGGCGGATGAAACACAAATGCGCGATGTCGAATATTTATCCGGCGATCTGGCGGATTTGGCGTCTTTGGTAGTGCTTGGCAAAGGCACCCCGCCCGCAACCACAGTATTTCATTTTGCCCCGCCACCGCTGACAGGCCTTGTGGATACCCACACCCGCAATCTCATCGCGGCACTCGATCAGATTGCGCCACCGGGTCTGCCGGCACAGTTTATTTATATCAGCACCACCGGGGTTTACGGGGATTGCGGCGGCGCATGGATTGATGAAAGTCGGCCCGTCAATCCGCAAACGGATCGCGCCAGAAGACGGGTGGACGCAGAGCAGGTCTTGGCTGAATGGGCCACGCGCCGATCAATCGCGCTGACCATACTGCGCGTCCCCGGCATTTACGCCATGGACCGGCTGCCGCTTGCACGCTTGCAGGCGGGCACGCCGGTGATCGCGGCGGATGAGGACGCCTATACCAACCACATTCACGCCGATGATCTGGCACAGGCGTGTGTGGCGGCGATGGCGCTACGCGGCCGGCACACATTGAACATTGTTGACGACAGCGACCTCATGGCGGGCGATTATTTTGACCTTGTCGCGGATTATTTTCGCCTGTCGCGCCCACCGCGCCTGTCGCGCCGCGAGGCGCAAAATCGATTGCCTGCGATATCGTGGTCGTTCCTGAATGAATCGCGTCGCATCAACAATGCGCGCATGAAAGAAATCCTGGGGCTGCATTTGCGCCACCCGACAGTCGCGGCGTTTTTGGCCGCCAATCCGCGGAACACCGGTTAGCGCGTTAGCGGTCGCGGTGAAATTCGCCTTCGATGACCGTATTGCTGTCGGGTTGTCCGCCAGAACGGGGGCGGGCACCGGCGACATGGGCGGCGCGCGCCAATGCCGACTCACGAATCGGGATGAGCAGGAGTGTCAACGCCAGCACATCGGAAATCAGGCCGGGGAAAATCAACAGCAGCCCGGCGATCACCACGCGAAAGCTGTCAATCAATGCGGAAATTGAAAATTGCCCGTGCGCCAACGCCTGGCCAAGCCGCGAGATCAGCGAAAAACGCGCTTGCTTGATCAACACCACACCGGCAATCGCGGCAAACAGCACCCAGGCCAATACCCAGCCCGCATGACCATGCTCGCCTGCGGCAAGCAGGTACAGCAACACGCCCTCCGTCACCGGAAAGCCGACTAAAATGGCAAGAATAATCAATCGCATAATGAGGTCTATTTTG
>JANPNJ010000060.1:0-2235 GCA_031427395.1 Burkholderiales bacterium | reverse complement strand
TTTGCGTGCAACCGGCGCCACCCCGCGCCGCCACGGCGCATCGGCAAAGGTTTCCACCAGAAAGCCGACAAACGCCGCCACCCGCGGACTTTTGTGGCGGCCGTGCGGATACACCGCCGACAGCGGCAGCGGCTCCACATGATGGCAATGGGTGAGCACCGGCACCAGCCATCCGGCGCGGATGCCGTCGCCGACAATGACATCGGTCAGGCGGATGATGCCAACACCGGTGGCGGCAAGCTGCAACAGGGTTTCGGCATTGTTCGCCGAGACATTGCCCTTCACGTCAATGTACTCCACATTGTCCGTGCGGCCCCGGCCGTCAACATCAAACGGCCAGCGCCGCAATTGCGGTGCACCGGAAATGGAAATGCAGTTGTGGTGCAGCAGATCCGCGGCCTTGGCGGGCGTGCCGTGTTTTTTCAGATACGCGGGTGAGGCGCAAATCACCCGGTGCAAATCACAGATTTTTTTCGCCACCAGTGAGGAATCCCGCAGCACACCGTTGCGGATGGCCACATCCGCCCCCTCCTCGACCAGATCGACCAGGCGGTCAGTGACGGTGATGTCGAGCGCGATATCGGGATATTGGTCGAGGAATTTTGGCAGCGCCGGTGCCAACTGGTGCAGGCCGAACGCGGCGCCGACATTGACCCGCAGCAGTCCTTTGGGATGCGCCGAGAAGCGTGTGATTTCCAATTCGGCGTCTTCGATTTCCCCGATGATGCGTTTGGCGCTCGCAAAATACACCTCGCCCTCGGCGGTCAGCGCCAGCTTGCGGGTGGTGCGGTTCATCAGCCGCACACCCAACCGATCCTCCAGGCGCGTGGTCAGCTTGGACAATGCCGACGGTGTCAAATCCAGGTCACGCCCGGCGGCGGAAAAACCGCCCAGTTCCACCGCGCGGACAAATGCTTTCATTTCACCCGGTGTATCCATGCCATCCTTCGTTTTTTCCGACTGCGGAGGTTGTGATTGTGTTCCCCAATATTATGTCATTGGGGCTCATGGTCATGCGTCTGGATGACATTCGGGCGCGGTCTGTTGATCCCCCGCGGCTGGCGGGCAATACCTTGAACAAGGGGCGATATAATGTCGGGTGAATAATTTTCTCCCGAAAAAATGCCCACCATGAAACAACCCGTCCCAGCCAACAGCAATGCCGCGAAGCCCAAAATTCGCCTGCCCAAAGACGCGGCGCGGCTGGTTCAATTAAGTGAATCCGCGGTCGACTCGGGCAGCCGCGCCGAAAGCCTGTATTGGGAGTCCCAGACCGAAACCCTGGCCTCGGAATTGATGGATCGCGGCAACGACAAGGCGCTGGAGGCGGCGCTGGAACACACCCACAAGCAAACGACCACCGCACCCGAATTTTTGGTTGCGGCCTGCGAAGCGGCGGCGGAATCGTGCGTGGTGACTGTCGACGGCATCTCCAAACAGGCTTTGCTGGTATCCATCCCGCTCATCACCTGGTCCAAATACCAGATTCCGGCGGGCGCGTTATCCGAGTCCGCCATCGCGCCATTTCGCAGCCATCTGCACGGCCACATATTGGGCCGGGATGTGTCGTTGTGCCTGAATCCATTTTTGTATTCCATCGACCAATTACCACGCGGCTTTTCCGACACCCGCGCGTTGCTCAAAATCATGACCGATGCGGCGGTGCATGCCGAGCCCGCGGAAATTGATTACGCCAGTCTTGGCGACGCCGCCATGCTGCCGGCGGATGTGCGCTTTTTGCTGGGCGTGGTGGTGGGCAATGTCGGTTCTCCCCTGTTTCAGTGGCAGGAAATTGACGGCAAGGACAGCGGCCGCAGCCGTGAGGATTGCCTGCAACAATGGACCAAACAAACGCGTGCGCCGCTGGCCACACTGTTGCCTGGTTGTGAATTTGAGTGCGGTCTGCCCAACGCCTACTTCTCGAATTGCCGCGAAGCCGACATTCGCATTCGTCCCTACACACTGGTGTCCAATCTTGCGGCCATGGCCTCACTGCTTGAAGCCCCGCCCACGGCAATGGCCGCAGTGGTTGCCGGTGTCGGTGATGGCCGGGTTGACGAATACCGTGTCAGCATCACGCGGCGCGGCCAAAACGACGTGTTGAACGGCGTGGTCTGGCCGCTCTATGGCGACGAGGACGAAGACGACGACACCAATCCGAGTCCGCGCGAAGCCATCGAAACCCTGCTCAGGGAAAACAAGCTGGGTGACGTGACGTTGCTGGAAGGCGTGCGC
>JANPNJ010000059.1:0-5299 GCA_031427395.1 Burkholderiales bacterium | reverse complement strand
GCAAGACTGGCGTTTTTTTTGCGTTTGCCGATTTCGGGTCACGACATTAGGCACATTGCCGCCACGCGAATCCGTCGTCCTGCCTGGCAATGCCAACCCAGTCCGGCGTACACGACAGCGCGTTGGCAAAAGCCGCACGCGCCAGCTCTTCGGTGTTGTTTTGTTTTGACAGGTGCGCCGCCAGGATATGCTGGAGCTTCGGGCTGTGGATGCGCCCCAGCAGCGCGGCGGCTTTGTGGTTGTCCAGATGGCCGAATTTTCCGGCCACACGCAATTTCAGGCTGTGCGGGTAGGGGCCGTCGCGCAACATGTCAAGATCATGGTTGGCCTCCAGCACCAGGGCATCACAATCAGACAGACTTTCCTCAATGTGTGTCGTGGTGGTGCCCACATCGGTCAACACCCCCAGCCGGTGCGCGCCATCGGCAAATACATACTGCACAGGCTCATTGGCGTCATGCGGCACGGTATAGGGGATGACACAAATATTGCCAACGGCAAAGGACGCGTGGGGATCCACAAAATGCAGCAACGCCGGCGGCAGCGCCCCTTCGCGCAACACCCTGGCTGTGCCATGGGTCAGCCAAACCGGAACAGCATGTTTGCGCGCAAATCTCGCCACGCCGCCAATATGGTCAGAGTGTTCGTGGGTGACCACGATGGCATCCAGATCGTCCGGCGACAGGTCGGCCCGCGCCAGACGCCGCTCGGTTTCGGCCAAGCCAAAGCCGCAGTCCATCATCACCCGTGTTGTTGAACTGCCGCACTTGACCTCAACAATCAATGCGTTGCCTTCGCTGCCGGAACCGAGTGAGCAAAAACGCATGGTCATCGCGCCAAAGCAGGGGGGATAAAAAAAGAGCCCGCAGATGGCGGGCCCCTTTTAGTGTTGCCGCTCAACACTTGCACACTTAGCGAAGCTGCTCAAACAGCAGCGTCATGATGCGTTTGGCTGTGGCGGAACTATCCGGCTTGCCGTCGGCGGTCTGCACGTCCACATTGGTATTGGCACCGGCATCGGCCACCTTGATGCGAAATTGCGGGCGATCAGCGGGTTTGTCGGAACGCCAGAACGCAAGGCGCGCGAGCCAGCCTTTTTTATCGCCGGATTTCACGTCCGCGTCGGGATCGATGTAGCGCACAAAAAACATGCCCTTGGAGCGGTCACGGTCTTCGACTGTAAAACCAGAGCGATCCAACGCCAGCCCGACCCGCCTCCAGGCACGGTCAAACGGCTCGGCCACCTGCAACACGCCGCCCTTGTCTTTGTCGAAAGTGGCGCGGGCGACATTCGTGGTTGCGCCGGTGGCACTGGCAACAGCGGCAGACTTGTCGCCGCTGAAACCAAATTTGACCATCATGCGACCCAACATTTCGGCTTCGAGATCCTTGTCCGGCCCGCGAAATTGCCAGCCGATGGTGTTTTTGTC
The DNA here is from genome assembly GCA_031427395.1 of Burkholderiales bacterium. Classification (GTDB taxonomy): domain Bacteria; phylum Pseudomonadota; class Gammaproteobacteria; order Burkholderiales; family Usitatibacteraceae; genus UKL13-2. Next base: position 3,869 of record JANPNJ010000059.1, on the reverse strand, counting down.
CGGGTTGGTGTAAATCTCCTCCAGCCCACGGTGGCTGACATAAATTTCGGTGCTGCCCGCTTCCGTGCCAGGCTCGATACGGGTGCGGAATTTGTCGCGCTCACCGCTTGAATACAATCCGTCCAGCAGGCGGCCAACCGTATTGCGGATGAAATCCTGCGGAATTTTTGAGCGGTTCTCGGCCCAATCGGTTTCCATGATGCCGGACTCGGGGGTTTCGCGTTTCAACACAAAGCCGGTCTCTGTCCAAAATTCCTTGAGCAACGGCCAGACGCGGTCGGGCGGGGCTTTCACCACCAGCCAGCGTTGCTCGCCGGCACGCACCATGCGGGCATTTTCAAATTGCGGCAGCACCGCACGGCCAGTCGATGCCACCGGCTGGTTACCGCGCTCGCGGCTGTATTGCGAAAAAGTGGTTGCCTTTGAATCCGGCACCACAAAACGGTCATCGGCAATCGGTTTGGTCAAATCCGGCGGCACTTCCAGGGAGCGGATTTTGGTGGCTTGCCCCTGGGTGCGGTAATCCGGACCGCTGGGGGTCAACCAACTGCAACCCGCGAGGGTAACCATCACACCGGCGGCGGTCAAACTGAAATATGTACGATTCAACTTCATTTATGCGACTTCCTTGATGTTTTCGAGAATTCCGGCGTCACGCATGGTGTTGCGCAGCGTGGCGTGATACTTGGTTTCAAACGGGGTCAACGGCAGGCGGATGCCGGATTCTATTTTGCCCATTTGCTGGAGCGCCCATTTGACGGGAATCGGGTTCGCTTCGAGAAATAAATCGTTGTGCAGGCCGAGCAACCGGTTGTTGAGGGCGATGGCCTCGTCGGTGCGGCCGGCCAGGGCCGCCGCGCACATCTGGCTCATCAGGCGCGGGGCGACATTGGCGGTGACCGAAATGGTGCCGTGTCCGCCCAACAACAACAGCGCCAGGGTGGACACATCCTCGCCGGAGTAAATCGCAAAATTGCGCGGGGCGTGTTTGATCAAATAGGCTGCGCGCGCCATGCTGGCAGTGGCATCCTTGATGCCAATGATGTTGTCTACTTCCGCCAGTCGAAGCACGGTGTCGTTGGCCATATCGGCGACCGTCCGACCCGGCACGTTGTACAGGATCATCGGCAGGTCGCACGCTTCGGCAATCGCCTGGTAATGCAACACCATGCCCTGTTGGGTCGGCTTGTTGTAATAAGGCACCACCGACAGCGAGTAATTGGCACCCGCGCGCGCGGCAACCTTGCTCAGATGCACGGCTTCCCTGGTCGAATTGGCACCGGTTCCGGCGATGACCGGAATGCGTCCGGCGGCATATTCAACGGCGGCTTGTATCAATTGTTCGTGCTCGCTGAAATCAACGGTTGGCGATTCACCGGTGGTGCCGACAATCACAATGCCGTCGGTGCCCTGCCCGACATGCCAGTCAATCAACGATTTCAGCCGCGGGAAATCCAACGCGCCATCCGGCAGCATGGGTGTGACGATGGCCACCATGCTGCCCTTGAGCGTGACCTTTTCCGCTGTGGAATCGACTGGGTTGACCACTTTCACTGACCTTGTCCTGTGTGCATGCAAATTGGAATTGGCTATTTTACCGCATCGTTCCGCTGTCGATATTTCCTGCATTTTCCGGAAAAATGCCTGCGATAATCCATCCATGACATTGGCAAATTCAACCCAGCCAGACACCGTTGACCGCAGCCATTGCGAGGCGCGGGATCGCGCCGATGCGCTGTCGGGGGCGCGCGCCCGGTTCCGGCTTCCCGAAAACAAAATCTATCTCGACGGCAATTCACTCGGCGCCATGCCGCAGCACACTGCCGCCGCCATCGAGGCGGTGATTGCCCGCGAGTGGGGACATGATCTCATCGGCTCGTGGAACCGTGCCGGCTGGGCAGACCTGCCACGCACTGTGGGTGCGGCACTGGCACGTTTGCTGGGGGCGCTACCCGGTGAAGCACTGATTGCCGACTCCACTTCGGTCAATATTTTCAAGCTGCTGGCGGGCATCCTCACCTTGCCACACATCGCCGCCGACCCGCAACGCACCGTCATTGTCTCCGAGCGTGGCAATTTTCCGACCGACCTGTACATCGCCGAGGGGGTCAACCGGCTGCTGGGCGGGCGCTTTACGTTGCGACTTCTCAATCACGGCGAGTTGTTGACCGCATTCGACCACACCACGGCAGCGGCGCTCGTCACCCAGGTCGATTATTGCAGCGGCTTTTTGCATGACATGGCACCCATCAATCGCGCCGCCCAATTGGCGGGGTGCCATGTGTTGTGGGACCTGAGCCACAGCACCGGCGCCCTGCCGTTGCATCTGAATGACGACGGGGCCGAATTCGCCGTCGGCTGCGGCTACAAATACCTCAACGGTGGCCCGGGTGCGCCGGGTTATTTATATGTTGCAAAAAATTGGCAAACTCGTTTATCCACGCCGCTTTCCGGCTGGTTTGGCCACAAGACGCCCTTCCTGTTTGCCCCTTCGTATATGCCAGCGGATGACATTTCCCGATTTTTGTGTGGCACGCCATCGGTGCTGGCCACTGTTGCGCTGCGTTGCGGCATTGAAACCTTCGATGGCATCAACATGGATGATGTGCGAAAAAAATCCCTGGCCCTGACTGATCTTTTCCGCAGCCTGATGGAACAATTTTGCCCCGAACTTCGCTGTGTGACACCACAAGCGCATCATCAACGCGGCTCGCAGCTTGCGTTTGCCCACGACCACGCCTATGCCATCATGCAGGCCATCATTGACCGCGGAGTGGTGGGGGATTTCCGCCAACCGGATTTGATGCGTTTCGGTTTCACGCCGCTGTACACCCGTTTTGTTGATTGCTGGGACGCGGTCATGCTCATCCGCGACGTGCTGGCATCCAATGTGTGGCGCGAAGACAAATATCAAATTCGCCATGCCGTCACCTGAATTGCCGGCATGTTGGCTTGGCAAAAACTCGGCTAAACTCACCCCAACAATCGCAAACAAAAACATAAAACTGGGCACACTTTGAGATCAAACCGGCATTTCAAGGTCACACCGAGACGTACCTCGCGGACATTGGGAACCAAGCCTCATGACCAATAATCCGCCTCCCGCCGAGCCGCGCGACAGCCTGACCGCCAACGACAGTCAGGCGACTTTTGCGCCTGGCCTGCTGGCCGATCTGACACGTGCCCTGCTGCCGTTTTTGGGACCCTATTCGATCACCACCGTCAAACGCGCCTCCCGCAGCAGCGAAAACAATAGCGACTTGTTGCGCAATATTGCCGGCCATATTGACGATATTGCCAAGCGCGAGATGTACATGAAGTCCGGCAAACGCATCATCAGCGAATTCAACGACTCGCTCGCGAATGGCGGGGCAGCGGATGTACCGGTCGCAAAACCCGGCCAAGCCGACTCGGCCTCGCAGGCCGACGGCAACCGCAATGGAACGCCGGTGACATCCGAGCTGACGCAGCGCGGCGAAGCGGCGTTGGCACCCATCATCGGCCCCATCGCCGGTGTATTGGTTTCGCGTTATGCCAAGGTGTCACAAAGCTCCCGCGAGTTTTATGACCGCCTCGCCGGGCATCTGCGCACGCCGGAAGAGCGGGACAGTTTTTTTCTGAGTGTGCGCAAGGGCAACCAATCCTGGCGACCGCAGTAAGTCGGCTTGCGGCGAAAGTCCGCCGATGATTCTTCACAACCGATCCGAACACAGGGAGCGCCCATGGGTCTGCGGTTCAAATTCAATTTGGTGTTGGTGGCCATTTTTGCAGCCGGTTTTTCGGCGGTGGGAATTTTTGCCGACCGTTATTTGCAAAATCAGGCCATTGACGACGCCAAACGTGCCGCGCAGATGGTGCTGGATGTCTCG
>JANPNJ010000058.1:0-1510 GCA_031427395.1 Burkholderiales bacterium | reverse complement strand
CTCGCTGCCCATCAGCCACCAGAGTGTGCCGCCCATCAAATAGAGTGCCACGACGATTTTGAAAAAAAACACCAGCCATTCCGGCTGCGGCTGATAAAACCCGTGTTTGCGAATGAAATAAAACAGCAGCCCGGCATTCATTGTGGCACCCAGCCCGGTCGCCAGCGCCAGCCCGGCGTGCTGGAAAAACGGCACAAACAGCACATTGAAGAGTTGCGTCACACACAGTGTGAAAATGGCAATTTTCACCGGCGTTTTGATGTTTTGCCGTGCGTAAAAACCGGGTGCCAAAATCTTGATGAGCACAATGCCCGCGAGGCCGACGGAATAGGCAATCAGCGCCGCGCGTGTCATCAACACATCCTCGGCAACAAATTTGCCGTGCTGGAAAATGGTGGCGATGAGTGGCGTGGCAAGCAGACCGATGCCAAGCGCGGCCGGCAGCACAAGAATGAGCGTCAGGCGCAATCCCCAATCGAGCAGGCGCGAATATTCACGCGGGTCGTCATGGCTGTGGTGTTTGACCAGCGTGGGCAACAGCACCGTGCCAATGGCAATGCCCAACAGGGCAGAGGGAAACTCCATCAGCCGATCAGCATAGGAAATCCACGACACCGCGCCGTCGCCAAGATGCGAGGCAATCTGGGTATTGAGCAAAATCGAAATTTGCGCGACCGACACCCCGAGCGTGGCGGGCAACATCAGCTTCAACGTGCGGCCCACGCCTTCGTCACTGCGCGCTTCCTTGATTTTTTTCCAGCGCCAGGAAAAACGCGGCAACATGCCGATGCGCCGCAGCGCCGGAATCTGAAACGCCGCCTGCACCACACCCCCGGCCAGCGACCCCCACGCCAGCGCCAGTATCGGCGGATCAATGTGAGGTGCCAAAAACAAGGCGGCGGCGATGGTGCATAAATTCAGCAGCACCGGCGTGAACGCGGGGGTTTTGAAACTGGAAAAAGTGTTGAGAATGCCGGCCGACAACGCCACCAATGAAATAAAGAAAATGTAGGGAAACACGATGCGGGTCATCTGCACCGTGAGATTGAATTTGTCCGCGTCCGCGCGAAAGCCGGACGCTGTGGCATAGACCAGAACCGGCGCGGCAATCACCCCGATGACCGTCACCACAAACAAAATCAAACCAAGCACACTGGCGACGTGATCGGCCAATAGTTTGGTTTCATCTGCCCCGCGCCTGGCGCGATACTCGGCAAAAATCGGCACAAAAGCCTGGCTGAACGCCCCTTCGGCAAACAGCCGCCGCAAAAAATTCGGGATGCGCCACGCCACCTGGAACGCATCCATCACCGCGCCCGCGCCAAATAGGTTGGCACCGATCACCAGATTGATGAGCCCGGTGATGCGCGACAGCAGGGTCATCGCGGAAATCGAGATGGCGGCTTTGAGCAGGTTCATCTGGCGCGTTGTTTCATTCTGTTTTCAACAATCAGGCGTGAATGCTGGCGGCTCCTTCCCCCGGCTATGGGGGAAGGAGCCGATCAGAGCG
>JANPNJ010000057.1:0-2924 GCA_031427395.1 Burkholderiales bacterium | reverse complement strand
AATTCCAGACGGAAATGGTCGAACAGTTCATCCAGTCCATTGGCGTTTTTCCGGTGGGCAGCCTGATCGAGCTTTCCACCGGCGAAGTCGCGGTGGTGGTCACCCACAACAAACAAAAACGCCTGCGGCCGAAGGTGCTGGTGGTGACCGAGATGGACAAAAAACCGCGCAAACATCCCAGCGTCAAGGATCTGATTTATGATGTGTCGGACAACCCGGTTTATATTCGCCGTGGCCTGCCGAGCAATGCCTATGGCATCGACACAAGTGAATATTATCTGAATTGATTTCGGTATTCACCGCCATGGACAATCAACCAAAATGACCGCCGACAGCAAATTGACCACCATCGCCGAGCTCACGGCGGCCAGACATGGCGGCACGCCCGAAGCGGCGGCCGAATCACAGTTGCTGCAGCGCGAACATCTGATTGCCGCCATCGGCAAGTCCATTGATTTTGCGCGCCTGTCCGACCGCAGCGTCGGACTGCTGATGGTGCAATTGGTGCGGCCGGACAAACTCGAAGCCATTGTTGGCACCCCTGCCGCCGACCTGATGAACAACGCCATGCGTCGCCTGGCAGGCGCATTGCGGCCAGCCGACCGGTTTGCGGCGGCGTCCGGTGACAAATTGGTGGTGGTGTTGCCGAACCTGAAAAGCGCCGCCCAGGCCTGGCTTGCCGCCGACAAGGTCAGGCGCACCCTTGAGGAAGGATTATTGCTGGATCACCCGTCGATTGTGGTGCGTCCGCTGGTCGGCATCGCCTCTTTTCCAGAGCATGCTACGCTTGCCGAGGAATTGATCGTGCATGCCGATATTGCGGTGGGGGTGGCGGCAAAGCGTGATGTGTCACAGCATGAATTCCATGACGAAGACCGCATTGATGCCGAAATTTACCTCGGCCTGGAGGCACCACTGCGCAACGCCATCCATGCCAGCCAGCTTGCGTTGCGCTTTTATCCGCAGCTTGATCTCAAGTCAGGCAAATGTGTTGCGGCGTCCGCGGTTGTCCACTGGGACGCGCCCGACTTTGGTGTGGTTTCCCCGGCAAGCATTGTGCGCATCGCCGAAATTGGCGGAACCATCGGCGCACTGTCCAATTGGCTGGTCAACACCGCGTTCAGGCAACAGGCGGAGTGGAAAAAACTTGGCTTGAACATCCAGATCGGCATCCATTTATCCGCGGTCAGTGCGGCTGATGCTGAATTTCCGGGCCTCATCCAACAAGCCGCCGGCACCTGGCAGACAGATTGCACCCGCATCACGTTCGAGCTCGCCGAAAGCCAGACACGGCATGATGTCGAGCAAACCCGATCCGTTCTCACGCAATTGAAGGCGCTGGGGTTCAGATTGGTGATTGATAATTTCGGCAGTGGCCTTTGTTCGCTTTCCTGGTTGCAGGATTTTCCATTCGATGGCATCAAATTCGGCCGATTGCTGACACAACATCTCCACGCGGACGGCGCGGGCAAGCGCATTGTGCAATCGGTCATCGACCTCGGGCATCACCTCCACCTGACCGTGGCGGCGGATGCCGTGGACAATGATGAGCTCATGCGTGATCTGAAAAAATCCGGCTGTGACCTGGCGCAGGGAAATGCGGTCAGCCCGGCTTTGACAGCCACGCAATTGGGTGTCTGGCTGCGCGCGCGGTCTTGACCGTCGGCCTGTCGCCTCCCCCACCCCCCAACCACTGGACGCGGCAAAATTTGACGTTTTTTGCCGGTGTGACACAATGCGGCCATTGATAAAAACACAAGGATGGCCGCCATGTCCCACTCCATGCAGGTGCAATCACCCCTGATCTCGACTTTGCTCCAGTACGCGGAGCAAAACCACAGCGACAGTGAAATTGTTTCGCGCACCGTCGAGGGTGGATTGCACCGCTACACCTACCGCGATGCCGCGCGCCGCAGCAGACGCCTCGCCAATGCGCTGAAACATTTGCGCACCCAAACCGGGGACCGCATCGGCACCGTGGCGTGGAATGGCTATCGCCACTATGAGTTGTATTTTGCCGTGTCCGGCATGGGCGCGGTTGTCCACACCATCAATCCGCGCCTGTTCCCCGAGCAGCTCGCCTGGATCATCAACCACGCGAAGGATCGCGTTATTTTTTTTGATCTGACCTTCGCGCCGCTCATCGAAAAATTGGCGCCGCTGCTGCCGGCTGTTGAAATATTTGTGGCCATGACCGACCGCGCGCACATGCCAAAAGCCAACATTCCCAATCTGCTTTGTTACGAAGACCTGCTGGACAACGAAGCTGACGACTATGTGTGGCCGCAATTCGCCGACACCACGCCTTCGAGCCTGTGTTACACCTCCGGCACCACCGGCAACCCCAAGGGCGTGCTCTACACGCATCGCTCGACCATTTATCATTGTTATGCCGGCATTGCCCCGGACGCGTTGAACATCGGCGCGTCATCGACGGTCATGCCGGTGGTGCCGATGTTCCACGTCAACGCCTGGGCGGTGCCCTACATGGCCACCGCCACCGGTGCCAGGCTGGTGTTTCCGGGGGCGGCGCTGGATGGTGCCAGTGTGTACGACCTGATGGAACGCGAGCGTGTCACCGTCAGTCTCGGTGTGCCCACCATCTGGCTGGGGCTGCTCAACCACGTTGAAACGCAGGGTGTCAAATTTTCCACCCTCAAGGAAACCGTCATCGGCGGCGCGGCCTGTCCGCCGGTCATCATCGACAAATTCGACCGTGTTTACGGGGTGAATGTGGTCCACGCCTGGGGCATGACGGAAATGTCACCGATCGGCACCGTTTGCCGGCTCAAAGCCAAACACGCCGCGCTGTCCTATGAGGAAAAATTCGCCATCCGTGTCAAGCAGGGCCGCGCCGTGTTTGGCATCGAAATGAAAATTGTCGATGACGCGGGCAAGTCGTTGCCACACGACGGCAAGGCCTT
>JANPNJ010000056.1:0-7833 GCA_031427395.1 Burkholderiales bacterium | reverse complement strand
ATGGCCGATTTTTTCAATCGTGTCGCCGAGATATTGCTGGTGGTCGAGATCAACCGACACCAGGATGCTCACGTCCGCATCAATCAGATTCACCGCGTCCAGCCGCCCGCCCAGGCCGACTTCAAGAATCGCCACATCCACTTTTTCATGGGCGAAACACCACAACGCTGACAGGGTGGCGTATTCAAAATATGTCAGCGGCACCAGCGGTGTTTTCACCCGCGCCGCTTCCACCGCCTCGAACGACGCGATCAACAAGGCATCCACCGCCTCCGCCTGGGCGATGCGCACCCGTTCGTTGTAGCGCAGCAAATGCGGCGAGGAATAAAAACCGGTCTTGTAGCCGGCAATATGCAGGATGGATTCAAGCATGGCACAGGTCGAGCCCTTGCCGTTGGTGCCGCCCACAATAATATTGATCGGTGCCTGCGGCGCGGCACCATCGACCGCCATGCGCTGCCAAACCTCCCGCACCCGCTCCAGACCCATGACAATTTCCGCCGAATGCTGGCGGCTGATGTGCTCAAGCCAGGCGTCGAGTGATTGTTTGGGAGTGTTGGTCACGGTGAAGTTGAGGCTGGCATTTTTATTCGGGTGGGCAAAGCCCACGCGTGCAGCGATGGTGGGTTTCACCCACCCTACGGTATTTCAAGCCAACTGCGCCGCCACTTCAGCGGCAGGCGCGGGCTCACGCTGCAACAAGGTGACAAGGGAGGCAATGCGGTTGCGCATTTCACGGCGGTCAACAATCATGTCAATGGCACCCTTCTCCAGCAAAAATTCGGCGCGCTGGAAACCATCAGGCAGGGTCTCGCGCACGGTCTGCTCGATCACGCGCGGACCGGCGAAGCCGATCAACGCACCCGGCTCGGCGATCACCACATCACCCAGCATGGCAAAACTCGCTGACACCCCGCCCATGGTCGGGTCCGTCAAAACCGAAGTAAACGGCAAGCGTGAAGCGGACAACTGATGCAGCGACGCGGTGGTCTTGGCCATTTGCATCAGCGACAGCAAACCTTCCTGCATGCGCGCCCCGCCGGTGGCGGTGAAACACACAAACGGCAGCGATTCGTCGTGGCAGGCCTCCACCGCGCGGGCGAAGCGTTCGCCCACCACCGAACCCATCGATCCGCCGAGAAAATTGAATTCAAAACACGCCGCGATCATTTCCACACCATTCACCGTGCCCTGCATCACCACCAGCGCATCGGTTTCGCCCGTGGCTTTTTCCGCATCGGCGAGACGGTCTACATATTTTTTGCTGTCCTTGAATTTGAGGGTATCCACCGGCACGATTTCCGAGCCGATTTCGGCGCGGCCGTCGGCATCAAAAAACATATCCAGCCGCGCGCGCGCCGACAGGCGGTTGTGGTGCCCGCACTTGGGGCACACATGCATGTTGTTTTCCAGGTCAGTGAAATACAGTGTCGCCTGGCAGGCCGGGCACTTGCTCCACAGGCCTTCGGGCACCGCCTTTTTTGGCGCGGTGGTGCCGGATTTTATTTTCGGCGGCAATAATTTGCGAAACCAAGACATGGCTATTTCCCCTCGTCCATTGCCGTGCGAAAGCCGGCCACCAGATTATGTACGTTGGCCAGCAGATTGTCCGCGTTCGACGATTCGATTTCCTGGACGATGCGCGAGCCGATCACCACCGCGTCGGCAAATTCGGCGATGCGGCGCGCGGTCACGCCGTCACGAATGCCAAACCCCACCCCTACCGGAATTTTTATCAATGCCTTGATTGCGGCGATTTTACCGGCCACTTCCGCCACGTCGATGTTGCCCGCGCCGGTCACACCCTTGAGCGAAACGTAATACACATAACCCCGCGCACACTCAGCCACCAGTTTGATCCGCTCAGTTGAGGAAGTGGGACTCAGCAAATAAATCGTATCGAGATTGGCGCTGTCCATCACTTTCAGCAATGCCGCGCTTTCCTCCGGCGGGTAATCCACCACCAGCACCCCGTCCACGCCGGCCGCCTTGGCCTCGCGCGCAAAATCCTCCAGACCCATGCGTTCAATCGGATTGGCGTAGCCCATCAACACGACGGGTATGGCGGCATTGGTCCGGCGGAATTCGGCCACACAAGCCAGCACGTCGCGCAGGCCGACTTTGTTTTTGAGCGCGCGCTCCGACGCCCGCTGGATCACCGGGCCGTCGGCCATCGGGTCGGAAAACGGCACCCCCAGCTCGATCACGTCCACGCCCGCCGAAACCAGCGCGTGCATCAGCGGCACGGTGGTGGCCAGGGACGGGTCACCCACGGTGACAAACGGAATCAGCGCCTGGCGGTGTGTACTTGCCAGCCGCGCGAAGGTGGCTTGGATGCGCGACATGCCTACACCCCAGGCTGGCACGATGGCCGGCAGTAAAACTGCAAGCCACTGCGCTCGGCCACTGTCGCCATGTCTTTGTCGCCGCGCCCGGAAAGATTGACCAGCAACACCTGGTCTTTGCCCATGGCGGGCGCCATCTTCATTGCCTGTGCCACCGCGTGGCTGGATTCAAGGGCGGGGATGATGCCTTCGGTGCGACACAGCCGATGAAACGCGGCGAGCGCCTCGTCGTCATTCACCGCCACATATTCGGCGCGACCCGAGTCTTTCAGCCACGCGTGTTCCGGCCCGACACCCGGATAATCGAGGCCGGCCGACACCGAGTGGGTATCGATGATCTGGCCATCGGCATCCTGCAACAAATACGTGCGATTGCCGTGCAGCACGCCCGGCGTGCCCATGGTGAGCGAGGCGGCGTGTTTGCCGGTATCGACCCCCTCGCCGCCGGCTTCACAGCCGATCAGGCGTACTTTTTCGTGCGGGATGTAATCGTAAAAAATACCCATGGCATTCGAGCCGCCGCCGACACACGCCAGCACCGCGTCGGGCTGGCGGCCGATCATCTCCGGCATTTGTGTCAGGCACTCTTTGCCCACCACCGAATTGAAATCGCGCACCATCATTGGGTAGGGATGCGGGCCGGCCACGGTGCCGATGATATAAAAAGTATTTTCCACATGCGTGACCCAATCACGCATGGCTTCGTTGAGCGCGTCTTTCAGGGTGCGCGAGCCGCTTTCCACTGGCACCACGGTGGCCCCCAGCAATTTCATGCGATAGACGTTTTGTGCCTGGCGGTGGACATCGTCGATGCCCATATAAACCATGCATTCGAGGCCGTAACGCGCCGCCACGGTGGCGGTGGCCACACCATGCTGGCCGGCACCGGTCTCGGCGATCACACGCGGTTTTTTCATGCGGCGTGCCAGCAGTGCCTGGCCGATGGTGTTGTTGATTTTGTGCGCCCCGGTGTGGTTCAAGTCCTCGCGCTTCAAAAAAATCTGCGCGCCGCCCAGTTCATCCGACAATCGCCTGGCGTGATAAATCGGGCTGGGACGGCCAACATAGTGTTTCAGTTCCCGCGCAAATTCGGCGACAAAGGCTGGATCGGCGCGCGCCTTGGCGTATTCGAGATTCAATTCATGCAGCGCGGCTTGCAGGGTCTCGGCCACAAAGGTGCCGCCGTAGGGGCCGAAATGGCCGGTGGCGTCGGGTAGGTCATACATTTGCACGCAATACCTCGTTCATGAATTGGCTGATGCGTGATTTGCTTTTCACGCCTTTGGTTTGTTCCACGCCGCTGGAGACATCCACCCCCCAGGGGCGGATGGTGGTGATCGCCGTTGCCGCATTGCCGTGATGCAAGCCGCCCGACAAAACGATTTGACCCTGCATCGACGGCGGAATCAGGTTCCAGTCGAATATTTCACCGCTGCCGCCATAGACCCCCGCCTCACCACTGCCGGTGTCAAGCAGCAAGCGCGCGGCACTGGCAAACATACGCTGACAGTTTAACAAATCGGTCGCGGCATTTACCCTGATCGCCTTCCAATATGGTTTACCGAATTGCTGGCAAAAACCGGCGTCCTCGTCTCCGTGGAATTGCACAATAGCGGGATTGACGATGTTGATGACGCGGGCAATTTCCGCGGCCTGTTCATTGACAAACAGCGCCACCGGTGCCACATGCGCGGGCAGCGCCGCCGCGATGCCACGCGCCGTTTCGGCATCCACCACACGCGGTGATTTGGCGTAAAACACCAAGCCGATCGCGTCAGCACCGGCACTTGCCGCGTGCAACGCCATGCCCTGGTCGGTGATGCCGCAGATTTTGACAAACGTGCGCGTCACCCCATCCCCCACAGCCCCCGCTGGCGAAACACCGGCAGTTGAAATTTTTGGTCGTATTCAATGGCGGCCAGATACAGGCCGTCCGGCGCGAATGTCGGCGCGGCAAGTGCACGATTGCGCGAGGCCAACAGCTCACCAAGCCAGGCACTGTCCTGCCGTCCGGCACCGACATACACCAGGCAGCCGACGATATTGCGCACCATGTGGTGCAAAAAAGCATTGGCGCGCACGCTCAACACCAGCATCTGCCCCTGGCGGGCAATATCAAGCGCATAAAGCGTTTTGAACGGTGTTTTGGCCTGGCATTCGGCCGAGCGAAACACCGAAAAATCATGCTCACCGATCAGGTGTTGCGCGGCCGCGGACATCGCCGCCATATCCAGCGGCGCGTGGAACCAGCCGGCCATGCCACGCATGAGGCCCGTGTCCACCGGGTCATTCAGCAACAAATAGCGATAGGTGCGGGAACGCGCCGAAAAGCGCGCATGGAATTCTTCGGCGAAAGCGGCCTCGATGTGGTGCGCCCAGACCACACGAATATCATCCGGCAAAAAAGCATTCACCCCGCGCACCCATGATTGGTCCTCGCGTGCAATGTCAGTATCGAGGTGGATAACTTGCGCGGCGGCGTGTACTCCGGTGTCGGTGCGTCCGGCACAGGTCACGCGGACGGCAACACCCAAAAATTTGGCGATGGCAGCCTCCAGCCGATCCTGCACGCCGCACCCTGTGGGTTGGGTCTGCCAGCCACAGTAGGCACTGCCGCGATATTCAAGGCCAAGGGCGACGCGCATGGGGGGGTACCAAAGCAACCAAAAATGAAATTCTGCCACGGCCAAAAAAACAAAGGGCGCGGAGTTTCCCGCGCCCCAAAACCTGACCATCGAATGTCGGACTACAGTCCAGCCAAAATGGTTTTTGCTTCCTGCGCCTGCGCGGGTGAGCCTTCACGCGCCACTTCGTTGAGGATTTCCTTGGCACCGTCACTGTCGCCAATTTCGATGTAGGCTTTCGCCAATTCGAGCTTGGTCGCCACCGCACCTTCTTCGGGCGTTGCCCCGCCAGCCGGGCTGTCAAGGTCAAGTGACAAATCGCTTAGATTCAATGACAAGCCAGGGTCAGCGGAAACCACTGGCTTGGCTGGGGCGGCGCTGACTGCCGGCTCGTCCAAAGACAGCGACGACAAATCAAAATCAAAGCCGCCCGAATCTGCTGCGGGCGCGGCCACAAACGCGGAAGGCGCGGCAGGCGCTGCCACGGCAGGCGAATCCAGCGCCAGATCAAAATCCAGCCCGCCGGAATCGGCGGCACTTGAATCCAGCGACATGGCGGCGGAATCCGCTGCCCCAGCCGGGGACCCGAGGTCCAGGTCAAAGTCGAGCGCATCGGTCGCTTGCGCCACCGGCTGATCGGTATTGGCGGCCGTGACATCAAACGTGGCGGCCGGCGCTTTTGCGGTGGCATCGTCGTCAAAGCCCAGATCAAAGTCCAGATCCGGCTTGGACGCATCGGCCGCTGCCATGGCGGCGGTGGATTGCAACGCGGCCTCGCCAGCGGCAAACTTGCCGGTGGATTCAAACGGCCGTCCGCCGTACAAATCATTGGAAGGATCAATGGATGCGCCCATCGACGCTGCCTTGACCCACATTGGGTCACTTTCCCCAACCGCATCCTTCAACTGGCGCGCCAGGGTTTCAAATGCCGGCGCACTCTTGCGTGCGTGGTAAATCTCCAAAAGCTTCATGGAAATTTCATGGCGCGATTTATCCCGCACCATGGCTTCCTTGAGGATTTCCTCGGCCTGCGCATCGCGGCCGTAGGCAATATAGACTTCCGCCTCGGCCACCGGATCCACCTCGTCGGAGTCCATGGCACCAGGTCCCGCCTTGTCAAAATCCGTCAGGAACGAACTGTTGCCGGTGTCCACGAGGCCACCCGCCTTGTTGCCGGTGACGGTATTGGGCTTGAGATCCGAGGGCATCAGTGATGATGTCTGGGTCATACCACTTCGGGTTGTGGGCGCTTGTTTGCGACGCCGCATAAACAAAAAGCCACCAATCCCGAGCACCGCCCCGCCAACTCCGGCGATAAGCGGCAGATTGTCCATCAGGGTGTCCATCAATTCCGGCTCTTTGGGAGCAGGGGCTGGCGCTTTGGGCGGGGCTTTGGCCACAGCCGACGGCGGCTTGGGTGCATCAACTTTGGGTGTGTCTGCTTTGGGCGCAGCGGCGGGTGCAGCCGCAGCAGGCGGCGCAGGTGTGGCCTGCGCGACCTGCGCGGGCTTGGTGTCCGCAGGCTTGGCGGCAGCAGGAGGGGCAGTTTTCAGTTCAAGCAATTTCTTGGCATCGGCCTGCTGCTTTTCCAGTGCGGCGATACGGGCACTGGCTTCGGCCAGCGCCTTTTGTTTGGCGATGGCATCTTCCTTGGCCGCATTGGCGGCATCCACGCCCCCTTTGGTGCCCGCCGCGCCGGCCTTGCCGGTGGTTTCGGCTTTGGCGATTTTCAATTGGTCGGTGGCGGGCGATGGCGCGGGGGGGACGGGTTTGGCTGCCGCCACCACGCCGGTTGCGACGTTGGTCGGTGCGGGCTTGGCGGGTGCCGCCGCCGCCACACCGGCTATTTGCTCGCGGTAACTTTTCCAGTCCGCCACCTGCACACGCACTTCCTTGGTCGCCTCGTCGCGGGTGATACGGGCAACATCCGCGGCAGAGGGAATGCGCAGGATTGGCCCCGTCTTCAAGTGATTCATGTTGTTGCGGGCGAACGCCTGCTTGTTCTCACGAAACAATGCCACCAGCATCTGATCGAGGGATACACCGTCGGACTTCATCTCGTTGGCAATTTTTGCCAGCGTGTCGCCGCGCTTCACAGGGCCATAGGTGTCCCCCTTGGCAGACACATCCACTTTGGCGGCAGGGGCCAATGGCGTGGTGGCGGCGGCGGCAGCGCCTGCAGTGGCAGCGGGTCTGGGCGTGACCGCAGCCACGGGTGCCTGGATACGCGCCTCATTAAAACCCGGCGGATCGAGCAGGATGGGGTACTCGCGCACCAGCCGACCGGACGGCCAGCTTATTTCAACCAACAAATCGACAAAAGGCTCATTGACCGGTGCCACGCTGGTGATTTTCAACACCGGCTGGCCGCTGAGGTTGCGCTCAACATTGAACCGCAATTGCCGCAACAGAGGCGAATATTCGATACGCGCATCGGCGTAGGCTTCCGGGCTGGCAATCCGCGCCGTCAGGACTTCAAACTCTCCCGGCTGCAAGGAAACCAACTCAATCTCGGCAGAAAGCAATTGCCCAAGGGCAGAGTTGATGGAAAGTTTCCCCAAGCCTGCGGCGTTGGCGAACCCGGCGGACAACGCAAGGACAATGCCTCCCAGCGCCGCAGCGATTGTTTTTTTCGGTGGACGGTTCATGCGGTCGACCCCAACTCTTCGAATTTTAAGAAACTGCACAATAACATCAACAAGTACAATAACATCAACAAGTTATAGTTTCAACTTTATTCGATTTCTCATGATGCTGCCCGTGCCATCCTGAGTTGTAGACGAAAAAGCCTGTTTCTCCGCCGTGCCAGGCTGCATTTGGCTCGAGAAAAAACCGCTAAGTCTTTATTTTTCAACAATAATTCG
>JANPNJ010000055.1:0-2092 GCA_031427395.1 Burkholderiales bacterium | reverse complement strand
AGCCCGACCAGCATGAACGTCAGCGCCAGATAAAACACCCCGGCCGTGACAAACGCCTCAAACGGCAAATAGCTGCGCGAGTACATTTCCCGCGCCGCACCGGTGAGATCAACCAGTGTGACAATGCTGGCAAGCGAAGTGCCATGCAGCATCATGATGACTTCATTCGAGTAGGCGGGCAGGGCGCGGCGCATCGACGAGGGCAGCACGATGCGTGTCAGCACCTGCCGGTGCGACAGCCCGAGGCTCTTCGCCGCTTCCACCTCGCCCGCCGGGATGGCGCGCATCGCTCCGGCGATGATCTCGGCGGTGTAGGCGGCGGTGTTCAGGGAGAAAGTCAGCATCGCGCAAAACCACGCCGACGACAGCCACGGCCACAGCGCACTCTCGCGCACCGCCTCAAATTGCGCCATGCCGTAATAAATCAAAAACAACTGCACCAGCATCGGTGTGCCGCGCATCACATAGGTGTAAGCCCACACCGGCCAGGATAAATATTTGTTGTCACTGGCGCGCGCAATGCCCAGCGGGATCGCCAGCAACAATCCAAACAACAGCGACACGCCCAGCAATTGCAGCGTCACGCCGATGCCGTCCCAGTAACCCGGCAGCGCGCCGATGATGGCTTCAATATTCATTGTGGCTGCCCCCGCTCACAACGCGCGCCGGATACCCGCGCTGTAACGCCGCGCCAGCATCGAAAGCACAAGCAGCGACACACTGGTGATACCCAGATAAATCAGCGCCGCCGCCAGGTAAAACGTGAACGGCTCGCGGGTGGCACCCGCCGCCATGCCGGCACGGTGCATCATGTCGGTGAGCCCGATCACCGACACCAGCGCGGTGGATTTCACCAGCACCAGCCAATTGTTGGTGAAGCCGGGTATCGCCAGGCGAATCATCTGCGGCACGGTGATGCGCCAGAACACGTTCGCGCGGGACATGCCAAACGCCAGCCCCGCCTCGCGCTGTCCGGGGTGGATTGCCAGCAAGGCACCACGAAAAGTTTCGCTGAGGTAGGCGCCAAAAATAAAACCGATGGTCGCCACACCGGCGGCGAAGGGATCAATGTCCAAGGCCTCCTGATGCCCCAGCCCGCTGGCAATGGCATTGACCGCGATTTGCCCGCCATAAAAAATCAGCAGCATCAACACCAGATCCGGCACGCCACGAATTACTGTGGTGTACACCATCGCCGCGGCGCGCAGCGCGGACAAATGCGACAATCGCGCCGCCGCGCCCGCCAGGCCGAGCGCCACCGCCACCAGCAGTGACAAAAACGCCACCGCCAGCGTGATGCCGGTGCCCTCTAGCAGCGTCGGGAGAAAGCCGTGCAGCATCGGGGCGTGCTATTTTTTTGCCGCGGGGGCGGTATTGGCTGTCACCCCCGCAGTGCCATACACATCAAAATCAAAATACTTGTCCTGGATTTTTTTGTACCCGCCGTTGGCGCGGATCGCGGCAATGGCCTGGTTGAATTGGTCACGCAAGGCCGTGTCGGCCTTGCGCAGCGCCACGCCCGCGCCGACCCCGAAATATTTCGGGTCTTCATAGATTGGCCCGGTGAATTCAAAATTCTTGCCCTGTGGTGTTTTCAAAAAACCATGTTGCGCGGCGATGATGTCCACCAGCGCCGCATCCACCCTTCCTGCCGCCATGTCTAGAAAAACCTCATCCTGTTTGGTATAGCGGACGACTTGCGAGGACTTGAAAGTGTCCGTGGCAAAGTTGTCATGTATGGTCGAGCGTTGCACCCCGATTTTTTTGCCTTTGAGGCCGGCAGATGATATTTCCAGCTTTGCCCCCGCACGGACCACAAACCGCGCCGGCGTCTGGTAATACTTGTCGGAAAATTCCACTGCCTTGCGGCGCTCGTCGGTGATCGACATCGAGGCGATCACCGCGTCGATTTTTTTCGCGTGCAATGCCGGAATCATGCCGTCAAAAGGCTGCTGCACCAGCACACATTCGGCCTTCAGCTCCGCGCACAGGGCGTGGGCAATATCAATGTCAAAGCCGGACAATTTGCCGGAGGGGTCAATCTGGCTGAACGGCGGGTAGGCACCTTCGACGCCAATGCGGAGTTTTTTGG
>JANPNJ010000054.1:0-2971 GCA_031427395.1 Burkholderiales bacterium | reverse complement strand
AGAGGAAATACTTGGCGCGCTGTACATTCACGGCGGCTCACCCGGCGGCGCGCGGCCAAAAGTGACACTCGCCATCGAGCGCGGCGGCAGCCGCGTCATATCGGGCTTTGAAGTGATCCCTGAAAATTTCGACCACTGGATTGTCAAGTTCAGGACACAAAAGGAGGATCCCGACTGCATGGGGCGCATCGAGCTGGCATACGCAAAAATGGCTGCCGCCGCGAAAATCGAGATGCCCACCACAGGGTTGATCACCGCGAAGGTGCGTGGCAAAAAGGAGGATTTTTTCGCCGTTCAGCGCTTCGACAGGCATGGCAACAACAAACGGCACGTCATTTCCCTTGGCGGCATGCTTGAGATATCGCATCGCATGCCGAGCATCGATTATTCAGGTCTGTTGAAAGCGGTATCGTTTGTCACCAGGGATATTGGAGAAACAGCAAAGGCCTTCAGGTTGATGGTTTTCAATGTATTGGCCCACAACAAAGATGACCATGCCAAAAATTTTTCCTTCATTCGGAATGACCGGGGTTGGACGCTTGCACCCGCCTACGATTTGACATTCAGTGGCGGGATTGGCAACCAGCACACGACTTCGGTTGCAGGCGAGGGCAGGCCGACGTTGGATGCCATACGAAAAATTGCCGAAGACCTGCAAATAAAAAAATGGGGGGAAACGGTGCGTGAGGTTTTTGATGCTGTCTCCTCATGGGAACAACTTGCCGTGGCGCTCAAGATTCCAAAATTGATTGCGAATAAAACCCGCAAAGCCATTGCGGCTGGCCCTTGCTTTGCGGAGCTGGAAAAAGCCCGACGTGGCAGCAGGATCAGCCGCGGCAAATAGTGCGGGGGGCAACGATACGAAAAATCGCCGTCATTCCTGCCCCCGATAAGAGCATTCGAGGGCAGACTGCGGCAGGAATCCAGTCCAACGTAATTTCAATGGGTTACAACGGACTGAGTCCCTGCCTACGCGGGGACGACGAGGTTTTTAGACTAGTCTCGATGTTGAAATACCTTTATAGGCGCGGTGTTTGCGGCATTTTCATCCCAAATGCCGCACCCCGCCTTGAGTTTGTTGATTTATTTTTCACCAGACAATACGCAATGAGCCATACCACCAGCCCCCGCGTGCATCAAGCGTAAAATTGCCACACCCGCAACAAAATTTTTGCCATGGCCACAGCCCACCCTGCTTATTTGTCACGCATCCCCGAAGCCGAGGCGGCCATCCGCCGCACCGCGGATCGGATGACGCAGCCGCGCGTGGCGGTGTTGGCTTGTCTGCTCTCGCTCGATCACGCCGCTTCGCACCTGGATGTGGCGCAGGCGTTGGCATCGCACCATCCGATGGATCGGGTCACGGTCTATCGGGTGCTGGAGTGGCTGGTGTTGGTCGGCATTGCCCATCGCATCGCCGGGGATGACCGGGTGTGGCGGTTCAAGATCAATGATCCGTCGGCGGCCATTGCCCCGCAGCACCAGCACGCGCATTTCACCTGCACCACCTGCCAGCAGACTTTTTGCCTGGATGATGTGCCGACCAAGCTGAATTTTAAGTTGCCTGCGGGTTTCAAACCGAGCGCGGTTGATTTGAAGTTTCGCGGTCTCTGTTTGCATTGCGCCTGAACTGTTATTGATGGCAGCCACACCCTCCCCAACGAGCTCCCCACTCACCCCCGTCACCCTGCTCACCGGTTTTTTGGGCAGCGGCAAGACCACGCTGCTCAATCGCCTGCTCGCCTCCCCCGCGTTGCACGACACTGCGGTGCTCATCAACGAATACGGCGCGACACCCATCGACCATTTGCTGGTGCGCGCATCGAGTGACAACATCACCGTGCTGGCCAATGGCTGCGTGTGTTGCTCGGTGGCGGGTGATATGGTCAATGCGTTGCGCGATTTGTATTTCAAACGCAGCAAGGGAGAAATCCCGGCGTTCAGGCGCGTGGTCATCGAAACCACGGGGCTGGCTGACCCCGCGCCGATTTTGCACACGCTGCTGGAAATGCCGCTGGTGATGGCGCGTTATGTGTTGTCGGGCATTGTCACCACGGTCGATGCCACACACGGGCTGGCTCAGCTTGAGACCCACGCCGAGTCGGCCAAGCAGGCGGCGGTGGCGGATCGGCTGGTCATCACCAAATGTGACCTCGCCTCGGCAGAAACAATTCATACCTTGCGCACACGCTTGGCAAAATTGAATCCGGGTGCCACCCTCATCGAGGCGGTGCATGGCGCAGTCAACCCCGAGAGTATTTTTGACACCGGGCTTTACCAGCCCGGCAACAAAACGCCGGATGTTGCGAAGTGGCTCAGGGCTGAAGCGTATCGCCCGCTGTTGCCAAGGGGGGCGACAACCCCGCCACGCCACGATGAACGTATTGCCGCTTTTTGTGTCCGATACGGGCAGCCCGTGGTGTGGGATGAATTGATCGACGCGCTGGAAATGCTGCAAGCGGTGCGCGCCGATCATTTGCTGCGCATCAAGGGCATTGTCAATGTGGCGGGCGAGCCGCAGCCACGGGTGATTCATGCTGTGCAACACACGCTGTACCCTGCGGCAAAATTGCCGTCATGGCCGGATAATGATCACTCGACGCGGCTGGTGTTTATTGTCAAAGACCTTGATCCCGCCTTCATCCACGACACCCTCGCCGCCTGTTTTTCGACAACACCAACACTTGTTTCCGCATAAACCTTCCAACGAAAACCACCCATGACCAGCAAAGACCTGATTCCCGCCACCATCCTCACCGGCTATCTCGGCGCGGGCAAAACCACGTTGCTCAAGCGCATCCTCACCGAGCGCCACGGCGAAAAAATCGCAGTGATCGAAAACGAATTCGGTGCCGAGAGCATTGACAACGACATCCTGGTGCAGGATCGGGACGAGCAGATCATCGAGATGAACAACGGCTGCATTTGCTGCACGGTGCGCGGTGATCTGGTGCGCATCCTGGGTGAGCTT
>JANPNJ010000053.1:0-3802 GCA_031427395.1 Burkholderiales bacterium | reverse complement strand
GCGCCATTTATCTGGCTGGCAAAGCGGT
The DNA here is from genome assembly GCA_031427395.1 of Burkholderiales bacterium. Taxonomy (GTDB): domain Bacteria; phylum Pseudomonadota; class Gammaproteobacteria; order Burkholderiales; family Usitatibacteraceae; genus UKL13-2. Next base: position 3,774 of record JANPNJ010000053.1, on the reverse strand, counting down.
CAATGAATTGGGCGAGCCTGCCTTTGTCGGCTTCGATGTAGGACACCCGCGGCTTGTCATCGAGCTTGGCACGTGAGGCGGCGGATTTGACGGCATCATTGAAGCTGCCGGTGCGGTCAATCAAGCCGCGATCCTTCGCCTGGGCGCCGGTCCACACCCGGCCTTGCGCGACCGCGTCGATTTTGTCCGGCGTGGTTTTGCGCGCGGCTGCCGCGCGGGTGGTGAAGTCGGTGTAGATGCGATCAATCGCCAGCCTGACCAATTCGGCCATGCGCGGGTCAAGCGCGCGGCGCGGATCGTACATCGCCTCGCCCAGCCAGGTGGTGTGGTAGCCGCCGGTGTGAATGGAGAGTTTTTCCATGGCTTTTTCACCCGTGGGCAACATGCCAAACACACCGATGGAGCCGGTGATGGTGGCGGCGTCGGCAATCACCTCGTCGGCCGCCATGGCGATCCAGTAGCCGCCGGAAGCGGCCACACTGCCCATCGACACCACCACCGGCTTGCCGGCGGCGCGTGTCAATTCGAGCTCGCGGCGAATCAGCTCCGAGCCATAGGCGCTGCCACCGGGCGAATTCACCCGCAGCACAATGGCCTTGATGGCATCGTCGGCACGCGCCTTGCGAATCAATTCCGCGGTGGAACGCCCGCCCACCCTTCCCGGCGGCGCATTGCCGTCAACGATGTCGCCCTCGGCCACCACCACACCCACCGCGTCACCACTGCGAGCTGGTTTGACGGTGGCGAGGTAATTGGAAAGTGAAACCTGCCGGAATGTTTTTTTGTCGTCATCCGCCGCGCCACGTTCAATCAACAGCGCGCGCAATTCGTCGCGGGTTTTCAGCGCGGTGATGAGCTTCGCCTCCAATGCCAGCTTGGCAAAATCACCACCGCTGGCCTTGAGACGGGCAATGCTTTCATCAATGCCCTTGTTGATGGTGCCGGCTGCAAACTTGCGTGCCTTCTCGACATCCGTCGTGTAGGTCGCCCACAAATCATCGTACAAATATTTGTCGGACTCGAGTGTTTCCTTTGAAGGCGCGGTGGTGAAATACGGCTCGCCGAAATTTTTGTATTTGCCGGAGCGGATGACATTGGCCGACACACCAATGCGATCCAGCGCGGCCTTGTAATAATTGCGATGGCGGCCATAACCCTCCAGCATCACCATGCCCATCGGGTGCAGATACACTTCGTCCGCGTGTGCGGCCAGATAATAACCGGGCTGGGTGTAATAGCCGCCCCATGCCACCACCTGTTTGCCACTGGCCTTGAAGCGGCCAATCGCCTGCGCCACTTCGCGCAAGGTTGCGAGGCCCGCACCGCCAAAGCCATCAAGCTGCAACACCACACGGTCAATTTTCGGGTCTTTGGCGGCGGCGTCGAGCACCGCGACAATATCGCGCAATTGGGTTTGCTGCGGCAGCTCGTCATCCAATTGGTTGAGCGCGCTGGAGAGCGAATCGCCGCTGCGCTGCTCGACGATGCGCCCGTCCAGCGCCAGCACCAATGCAGTCTTGTCTTTTAATCCGGGACGGCCCGGCATGAGCAGCACCGCGACCAGCGCAATGACAATAAACAAAAAAACGATGTTCATGACAAACCGGCGGCTGGTGTCCACCGCGCCCCACAATTTGCCGAGCAATGATCTTGGTTGCGGCTGGGATGAATCAGACATGACACCTCCGGTTGATTACATGAAGTTCAAGTTTGCCCGATGACAATTTCCGCCGGACATATCAAGCGACAGGCTGCGGGAATGGCGGCCTGATTGGCAAAAATCCGCCCCTCACCGCGCGCGGCTGTTGAGAAGGGAGGCGACGCGCTCACGAAAATAGCCGTTTTGCAGATACGGATACAAGGACTTGCCCGGACAAAGGGTCTCGGACGAATAATCCTTGTGCCCGGCGATTTTGTCCGGGGCGATGTTGAATTGTCTGGCCAGCATCGCCATGGTGGCGGCCACCGCATCGAGTTGCGCGGCATTGGGCTCGACCTCCTCAAAGTTGCCCAGCAACACAATCAGTGCGTGGCCGGCGGGGTCGTAGTTGGTGTTGGTGTCACCGGCGATGTGGATGTTGCGGCCTTCGTAAACGCGGCCATCGAGGTCGATCAGATAGTGATAGGGAATGTCCGACCACATGCGGGTGCCGCGTGACCAGGATTGCAGGTTGCGCAAATATTGCTGTGGGTCTTTGTCGCGCAAAAACGCCACGCCGCCGTGGTGCAGGGTGATTTGCACCGGCACATGTTTTTTGGTGGCGGTGGTGTTGCTGCGCGTGCCGCCCCATTGTTCGACGGTGATGATATGGGGTGCGGAGTCAGGCAGTGAGGCGCAGCCGGACAATACGGCGAGAAGCATTGACCAAAAGATCGTCCGCTGGATTGTAAAAATGCTATGGCTGGAGTTCATTTTGTGTGTGGGTAGTGGGTAGGGTGGGTGCAACCCACCGTTGTTGATGATGGTGGGTTGCACCCACCCTACGATGTTTGTTCGTTGTCATGCCAATGCAACAACCTGCGCCGCGACTCGAATTGCCGGTGCATGCCAGTGACGGGATCAGTGAAGTTTATCGACTGCGCCAGCAATTGCAACGGCCTGCCCACATCCTCCTCACCCGCCGCCACATGCCGAGGATATATCTGGTCATAAACTATCGGCAGGCCGAGTGCGGCCATGTGTACGCGCAATTGGTGTTTTTTTCCGGTGAGTGGTGTCAGGCGGTATAACCCCCACTGCCCATGCCGCGCCAGCAATTCGATGCTGGTCTCGGCGTTTGGCGCGCCGGGTGTTTCGCACATGCGCATGAAATGATCGCTCTCCACAATGCGGCTGCGGCAGGTCATGGGCAGCGGCACATCATCACGCCAGGGTGCCACCGCGAGGTACTGTTTGTTGACTTGGCGTTGTTGGAAAAGCAGTTGATACGCGCCGCGATGCTGAAGCTGCTTGGTGAACAACACCACACCCGCCGTTTCACGGTCCAGCCTGTGCATGGGCGTCAGGCTCGCCAAACCGAGTTTTTGTTTCAGGCGCACCAGCAATGTCTCCTGGAGATGGCGCCCGCCGGGTGTCGTCGGCAAAAAATGCGGCTTGTCCACCGCCAGCAGCAATTCATCCTCGAACAGGATTGCCTCCTCGAACGGGATGCGCGGCTCATCCAACACCATGCGGTAGTAATGGAGTTTGCGATTGGCGGTGTAGGCCGCATCGAGTGGAACCGCCAGCCCGTCGTCGTCGGTGATCTCGCCGCGCAACATGCGCCCTGCTATCTCGTCGCGCGTCAGGGTGGCAAAACGATGCACCAGAAAATCCAACACGGTCGGCCATTTTTCCTGGCCATGCTGCGGCAGCCAAACCGTGCTTGGCCCGACGCCATTGATGGTGGGCGGGGGCGGTTTCATCTTGGTTGGTCTGACATTTATGCGGCATCAAGCCGCTTGGCGCGCGCCAGACGCCATTCGCCGTCCGGCTCGTCGTTGTACACATCTTCTAGCGTGGTGTCGGTCTCGGTGAGCTTGGTGTCGAGCGCGATGCGGTTGTCGAACACAAAACATTCGCCTTCCCAGTCACGCGCCGCATCCGGCATTGCCTTGAAATAATTCAGAATGCCGCCTTCGAGCTGATACACGGGAATGTCCATGTCCTGCATCCACGCGCTGGTTTTTTCGCAGCGGATGCCGCCGGTGCAATACATCGCCACACGCTTGCCGTCGCGTTTCCATTCGTCGATATGCGCGCTGACGTAGTTGGGAAAATCACGGAAATTGGTC
>JANPNJ010000052.1:0-1528 GCA_031427395.1 Burkholderiales bacterium | reverse complement strand
TCCGCCGCCGAGCGCATTTCCGGCTCGGTCACCACTTCGAGCAGCGGCGTGCCGGCGCGGTTCAAATCAATACCGGATACCCCCGGCGTATCGAGCCCCTCGTGCAGCGATTTGCCGGCATCTTCTTCGAGGTGCGCGCGGGTAAGATGCACAATCTTTTCCACGCCGTCAACGCTGATGGCAACCGCGCCACCCGTGACCACCGGCAGTTCAAATTGCGAAATCTGGTAGCCCTTGGGCAGGTCGGGATAAAAATAATTCTTGCGGGCAAACACGGATAGTGGGGCGATGTTTTCCATGCGTCCATCATTCACCGCCAAGCCAAACTTGATGGCACATTCCACCGCCGCGCGGTTCATCACCGGCAGCGTGCCCGGCAAGGCCATATCGACCACACTCGCCTGGGTGTTGGGCGCGGCGCCAAAAGCGGTGGCGGCACCACTGAAAATTTTTGAGGCCGTGGCAAGCTGCACATGGGTCTCGATGCCGATGACGACTTCCCAGTTCATGCGGCTGCTCCCGGCAATCGGGTGTGCCAATCCGTCAACTGCTGATACCGGTGCGCCACCGCCAACAAACGCGCTTCATCAAAATAATTGCCGATGATCTGCAACCCCACCGGCAGATTTTGTGTGTCAAACCCGCATGGCACCGACATGCCGGGCAGACCCGCCAGCGACACGCCGAGCGTGAACACATCTTCCAGATACACCGCCACCGGGTCATTCGATTTTTCGCCGATTTTCCACGCGGTGGTGGGGGCGACCGGGCCCATGATGACGTCACATTTTTGAAGTGCGTCCTGGAAATCCTGCGCGATCAGGCGCCGCACCCGCTGCGCCTGCAAATAGTAGGCGTCGTAGTAGCCGTGTGACAACACATAGGCGCCAGTGAGGATGCGCCGTTGTACTTCCGCACCAAAACCCTCGGCGCGGCTTTTGGCGATCATGTCGTTCAGGTCTTGGTACTCGGCGGCGCGGTGGCCGTAACGCACACCGTCAAAGCGGGAAAGATTGGATGAGGCTTCCGCCGGGGCGATAACGTAGTAGGCCGGGATGGCGAGCTTGGTGCGCGGCAGGGAAAGTTCAACCACGGTCGCGCCCGCGTCACGAAACACGGCAATCGCTTCCCGCACCCGCATGGCCACATCCGACGACAATCCTGCAGCAAAAAACTCCTTCGGCAAGCCAATGCGCAAACCATCAAACTCTTTTCCTGGCGGGCGTTTTGCGGCAATTTGTTCTTGAAACCGCCGCCAAATGGACACTTTTGCTTTTTCACTGTCAAGCGAAGTGGAGTCGCGTTCGTCAAACCCGGCCATGGCATCGAGCAACAGCGCACAGTCTTCGGCGCTTCTGGCCATCGGCCCGCCCTGGTCGAGCGAGGAGGCGAACGCCACCATGCCGTAGCGCGACACCCGCCCGTAGGTGGGCTTGATGGCGGTGATGCCGCACATGGCGGCAGGCTGGCGCAGCGAGCCGCCGGTGTCGGTGCCGGTGGCCGCCGCCACCATGCCTGCGGCCACGGC
>JANPNJ010000051.1:0-4798 GCA_031427395.1 Burkholderiales bacterium | reverse complement strand
GGCGATGCGCGTTGTTGTGGCTTGAAGTGTCGCTGCTTTTGGCAACCAATACCAATATACTACCAATGCCCGTTTGATGTTCTGTCTGTTACATAAAAACAACAGCTTTGTTGTGGGATTCACGCCAACACAAGCTCGCCTACGAGACACCATGCAAAAGCCACGTTTTTTTCTGATTTTTTTGCTGTTCAGCGCACTGTGCAGCCTGCCCTGCCACGGCCACTTGCCCGCTGAAATCAGCAAATTGCTGGCGGAGCGCAATCTGCCGATTGATGCCATCGGTGCCATGGTGGTGCGTTTGTCCGACGGCAAGGTGATCGTCACACACGGCGCGGAAAAAGCCCTCCAGCCCGCCTCGACCCTGAAAGTGCTGACCGCCATCGTTGGCCTGGAGCGGCTTGGCCCTGCCTATCGCGGCCGCACCGAATTGCGTTCGGCCGCACCACTCGAAGGCGGCGTTTTGAAGGGCGACCTGGTGCTGCGTGGCTTGGGCAATACCGATTTTGGCTGGGAAGAATTTCAACGCATGTTGCAAAGCCTGCGCCATCAGGGTGTCACCACCATCGCCGGCAATCTCATTGTGGACCGCGGTTTTTTTCAGCCCGCGCGCATCGACATCGGCGTGCCTGCGTTTGATGAGGCGCCCGAATTCCGCTACAACGTGATTCCCGATGCGTTGCTCATCAACACCAACCTCGCGCAATTTGACATTGCCAGCGACGACGTTGGCTTCCAGATTCGCCTTACCCCCGCGCTCGAAGGCGTGAGTGTCATATCCAACATGAGCTTTGCTGAGCGTGCCTGCGAAAAATGGGAGGACGGCTGGCGCATACCCACCACGGTCAAGGCCGACAACGGCGACATCCGCGTGTATCTGAACGGCAGCTTCCCGAAAAATTGTGCGCAGTCACTCAATCTCAATGTCATCGACCGCACCGACTACACCGAGCGGCTGTTTCGCGCCACCTGGAAAAAATTGGGCGGATCGTTTACTGGCAAGGTGTTTGAGGCATTTTTGCCTGAAACGGCACAACCAGCGGGCACTTTGCCAAAATTACTGGCCGAGCACCGCGCCCGCCCGCTGGCCGAAGTCACCCGCAACATCAACAAAACATCCGACAACACCATCACCCGCATGCTGTTGCTCACGCTCGGCACACTCGATGCCACTGCACCCGGCACCACTTTGCAAAAGGGCGAAGCTGAAATCCGCGCATGGCTGAAACAAAAAGGCATCAACGACACGGCTCTGGTGCTGGACAACGGTTCGGGGTTGTCACGCAGTGAGCGCATCACCCCAATGCAATTGGCTGCTGTGTTGCAGGCAGGTTATCGCAGCAAATGGGCGCCGGAATTTTTGTCCAGCCTGCCGATTGTGGGGGTGGATGGCTCGATGCGCAACCGCCTGAAAACCAGCTCCGCCGCAGAAACCGGCCGCATCAAAACCGGCAGCCTGCGCGACGTGGTGGCGGTGGCCGGCTACATGCCCGATACCAATGGCGAACAACACGCGGTGGTGGCGATGATCAACCATCCGCAGGCCATTGCCAACGGCGGGCGCGTGGTGCTGGATGCGCTGCTCGATTGGGTGGCGAAATTGGGGCGTTGATTTTCCCTTGCTTGGCAACGTTGTTGGAACCGCCGATGGACGCCGATGTGCATTACTAAAAATGTCATTCCGAACGCAGTGAGGAATCTCATCGGTTTGCGCAATGTAGCTGCAAATTATGAAACATGACTGCCAGCAAATTGCATCGGTGACACAAGCCGCTGCGTGCATCATTTCCCCATGCCGATGAGATTCCTCAATGCGTTCGGAATGACAATTTTTATATTGGAGTGATCGGCGCACATCGGCGTCCATCGGCGGTTCCAACAAACCTTAAAACAACCCCTACAACACCCGCGCATATTCCGCGCGCACTTTCAACCGGTCGCCGCAATCGAAATGCCACCACTCGCTGTTGATGCCATGAAAGCCAGCGTGGATCATGGCATCACGCAACAGGCGGCGGTTTTGCAGATGCACAGGCGCGAGCCTGCCCTCGGCCAGGAATTTTTCCTCGAGCGCGGGATGTGAATACACCGTCAGGTCGTCAAACGGCGTGCCCATGTCGAGTTCAACGCCGCTGCCTTCAATCAACGTCACATCCACCGCCATGCCAAACGAATGGATCGAGCCGCGCACCGGGTCGGCGAGATACATTTGCAAATCGGTGCCGGCGAGTGCCGCCCACAGCGCTTCCTGCGCACGCTGCGGGCGCAAGGCATCGAGGATCAGGATCGACACATCGGTGCGCTCGAGCCTGAGCCAGGCGACGGCGCGTTCGAGCGCGGCGGCGGCGTCACGATGCAGCCACGCACAGTCGATGTCGCCGTAGAGGTCGCGGCCAGTGAAATTATTCGCGCTGCCATAACGCAGATCAAACGTTGTGCCGGCAATGTCGGCCAGGCGGCGGAAGTTTGGGTTGGCGGAAATTGCTTCAATCGTGATGGAATGGGCTGTCATGTAAGGAATAAAAGGATCAATGGATCAACAAACGCGGATGGGGCGACCATTGGTTAAAATGTGACTCTAGCAGCTTGCCAGAGATCATCACAACCCGCATCCATCGCCCTCCATTTCCCATGCATTTCAAATCCATTCAATACACCGGAACCAATCCTGGCGTGCGCCTGATTGTCACCGGTGCCGTCCACGGCAACGAAACCTGCGGCACCAAGGCAATCTTGCGGGTGCTCGATGACATTGAATCAGGTCGTCTTAATATCATTGCCGGACAGGTCACGTTTGTGCCCATCACCAATCCACTTGCGTATGCCAAGGGTGAGCGCACCGGGGATCGCAACCTCAACCGCAACTTGTCCCCCACCGTCACACCCAAAGACTTCGAGGATCACATCGCCAACTGGCTGTGTCCGTTGTTCGCCGCGCATGATGTGCTGCTCGATTTGCATTCGACCCGCGCCAGCAATCCCGCCTTCGCCATGTTGGGGCCAGTGGACAACGACGGCTCGTTGCAGCCTTTCCGCCACCATGCCAACGAGCGTGCGCTGGCCGCACGCCTGGGCGTGGGGCGGTTTGTGGATGGCTGGCTCAATACCTATGCGCTCGGTGTGTCGCGGCGCACGGCCGACGCCAAATCAACCGGCGCACAATTGAATCCGCTCAACACCGACGCACGCTACGGCATCGGCACCACCGAATACATGCGCAGCACCGGCGGCTACGCCATCACCCTCGAATGCGGCCAGCACGACGCGGCGGCGTCGCCCGATGTCGGTTATCAGGCGATAGCAAATGCGCTGGCGTTTCTGGGCATCAGCGACGGCGCAATGCCCGCGCCAGTCACGGATGCCGAGCAACTGCATATGGTTGAAGTGATCGACAAACAACACGCTGATGATGTTTTCGCGCGCGAGTGGGCGAGCTTCAACCGTCTGCACAAGGGAGACTTGATCGGCACCCGCCACGACGGGGCAAAAATTGTCGCCGAGAACGACGGCTATATCCTGTTTCCCGATGCCGGTGCGTTGCCGGGCAATGAATGGTTTTATCTGGCGGACAGTATTTTTCAAAAGTGAAGTGAGATTGAAAATTCATTGTTCAGGCTTTATTGCAGATTGGTCAGTAATGTTGGCGATGAATTGTCATCTATAGCTGTCATTTCCGCGAAGAGCCCGCCACGGGGTTGAGAAATGCAATGCTACTTAGCTAGACTTGACCCCAAAGGTTTGACTTGACCCCAAAGGTTTGCCCGCTTTGGGCGTCGGCTCGAACGAAGGGTTAGCCCTCTTCACGCGAGTACTTCACGCACCACCTCGGGATGACGCGTAGCAATACGAATGAGTGCTTGCGCTGCACCTGACGGAGAACGCCTGCCTTGCTCCCACTCTTGGAGTGTACGCTTTGAGATATGCAGTGCTTCGGCGAATTGCGCCTGTGACAAGCCTGTGTTTTGGCGCGCCTGTGCAACCTCGTTGAGCTCGACTTGCGTTACACGCGCAACGGTTCCAGCCTTCATTTCACGAACGGATTGAAGAAGTTTAAGGCCAAGCACCTCGCCAGCAGAAACGCGCTTCAATGAAGTTTTACTAGGCATTTTCAATTTCCTTCCGAATGGCTTTCAACAGTTGACCAGGGATCGTGGCCGTCACCGACTTGGCGTAGACAACCAGTAGCCAGATTTCACCGGCGGGGAGACGCGTGAAGTAGATGACTCGAACTCCACCGCGCTTGCCGGTTCCTGCGCGTGACCACCGAACTTTGCGACACCCGCCGCTTTCCGGAATGACATCACCGGCTTCTGGGTTTCCCGCCAGCCAAACAAAGAAATCCAACCTTTCATCTTCGGTCCACAGCTTATCGGCGTCGGCTGCGAAGGTGGGCGTCTCGGCGCATGTGTACATTGCGAAAGTATACGTCAAAGACGGATGAATGGGGTCGCCAAATTCGAGAGGGCTAACGTAAAGTTATGCCTTTGTCCGGAGAGACTCACGCATGAACCGCCTGCGCAACAAGTTTTACACCAAGCGCTGTACAGACACGGCTAATCGTATCGAAACGCGGCTGCGCATCGGGTCGTAACGCTTTGTACACAGGAAGATCGCCACTATGGTCGTGAATGCCGCCAGCCACCGATTCTTCATCTGCGCTCTAACGACCAAGGTAAAAGGCGGCGCGCTTTTGCGCCGTCCAGCGACCGAAGGGAGCGTTTTTGACCGCCGTGTTAGAACCGATCAGGCTCGGCAACCCCAAGATCGCGACAAATCTTTCGCGCAAGATGGTTGTTGATTT
>JANPNJ010000050.1:0-2245 GCA_031427395.1 Burkholderiales bacterium | reverse complement strand
GGTCGGTGCACTGCTACCGAATGCGGCGGCGACATCCAGCGGTGCGGGGGCATAGGTGATGGTCAGCGGCAACCCCGTTTCAATGGCGCGTGCCTGCGCGGGTGACAGGCGGCCTTGCCGCAGCACATAGCTGCGGATGGGCCGGATGGGGTGTGGCGTGGCGTCAGCGGGTGAATTCATGCGGCGATTTTCCCACATTCAACCAGCCTCGGCAGTGGCGGCGCGACAAACATCAATACAATGGCGGGATGAAAAAAATCATCCTGAAATTCGGCCGCGAAAAATCGCTGCTGCGCCGCCACCCATGGATATTCGCCGGTGCCATCGACAAAACCAATGACGCGGCATCCGGTGACATCGTCAAGGTGTGTGCGCATGATGGCAAATATCTGGCCACCGCCGCGTTTTCGGCGGCCTCACAAATTGCCGCGCGGGTGTTGTCGTTTGATGAGAACGAAACCATCGATGCGGCGTTTTACCAAGCACGCATCAACCATGCGGTTGCCCGCCGCCGTCATTTGTCAGTGAGCAGCGATGCCTATCGCCTCATTCACGGCGAATCCGATGGCCTGCCCGGTGTGGTGGCGGATCAATACAACGATGTGGTGGTGCTGCAATTGTCCACAGCCGGCATTGACGGGCAGAGTGATCTGCTCGCCAAATGTTTGCAAGCCGCCACCGGTGCCAAAACCATTTATGAACGCTCGGACGTGGACGTGCGCAAACTCGAAGGGTTGCAAGAGCGGTGCGGGTTGTTGCTTGGTGCGCCACTTGCGGCGCAGACCTTGATAAACGAAAACGGTGTGCGCATTGAAGTTGATATTGCCCACGGCCACAAGACCGGCTTTTATCTGGATCAGCGCGACAACCGCGCGCTCACCCGCGCATTGGCAGCGGGGGCGGATGTGCTCAATACCTTTTGCTACACCGGCACCATGAGTGTGGCCGCGATGCTGGGTGGGGCGAAATCGGTGGTGTCGGTGGATTCCTCGGCACCCGCGCTATTGATGGGTGCGCGCATCGCCGCACTGAATGGCTGTGATGCCGCGCACATGCAATGGCTCGATGCGGATGTGTTCACCGAGATGCGCAAATTGCGCGACCAGAATCGCAGCTTTGACCTCATCATCATAGACCCGCCCAAGCTGGCACCGACCACACACCATGTCGAAAAAGCCACACGCGCCTACAAGGACATCAATCTGCTGGGGCTGAAATTGCTGCGCCCCGGCGGACATTTGCTGACCTACTCCTGCTCGGGTGGGGTGTCCATCGATCTGTTCCAGAAAATTGTCGCCGGCGCGGCGCTCGACGCGGGTGTCGAGGCGCAGATTGTGAAGAGGCTGTCTGCCGGGTCGGATCACCCGGTGTCGATTCATTTCCCGGAGGGCGAATATCTGAAAGGACTGCTGTTGCAGAAAATGTAGGGAACCAAAGCGTTGGTGCGTGAGTCTGATGAATGGATACTTTTTGACAAACTCGTTTATTGATGCGCGTTTTCAGGCACTTATGCCTGAAACTGCCCGTACATAAACCACTTTACATTCTGTGACCACGCCAGTGCTCATTTTTGTTGACGCTGCCGCCACACAGGCATATTGTTGAAACCAGCAAGTGGTGAAACGGTATCAATCCATCAACCCGGATACGGCCTGACCATGCGATTACTGGCATCAACTTCACTGTGGATCTTTCTGTTGTTGGCCGCCAGTGCCAACGTCCACGCCCAATATTACGGTGGTGTCTCGCTCGGCAATGACCGCCAGCGTGTCCAGTCCGGCTTCAACGGTGGCGACGCGCCCGCTGAATTGGCCGCGCTCGGCGACATGGTAGTCAGCAAGTCAGGATTGAATCTCTCGTCCGAACCCAGCATCGGCATCAAGCTGGGTTATCGCTTCACCCCGTATTTTTCGGTCGAGGGCCGTTTCGCCGACCGCGCCGCCGCCGCCAGTGTTTTCCCGGCCGAAGCGGATGCCCGCCGCATTCAGGAAAGAACCATGGGGCTGGATTTGGTCGGCACCCTGCCGATTGTGAATAAGCTTTCGCTGCTCGGCCGAGCCGGTTACCGCAATGAAAGTTTTTCCGCCAACGACAACGGCGCATTGCCGCCAGCCCCGCGCGGCATCAACAGCGGGGTCATCGGCCTCGGTGTGCAATACAACTTCAATGCCAGCGTGGGATTGCGCTTTGAAGTCGAGCGCGCGCGCAAATTCTTCACCGACCGCAGCAATGTCGATGCCGACAA
>JANPNJ010000049.1:0-3208 GCA_031427395.1 Burkholderiales bacterium | reverse complement strand
GGAAACCATGCACAGGGCGTGGCGCTGGCCGCCGAAAAACTCGGCTGCAAGGCCACCATCGTCATGCCCACCACCACCCCCGACATCAAGATTGATGCCGTCAAGCGGCGTGGTGCCACTGTAGTGCTGCACGGCGACAGTTATCACGAGGCCGGATTACACGCCAAAAAACTCGCCGCCAGCAAAAAACTGACTTACGTTCACCCCTACGACGACCCGCTGGTGATCGCGGGCCAGGGCACCATCGGCATGGAAATTTTGCGCCAGCACCAGCACCCGATTGACGCGGTGTTTGTGCCGGTAGGCGGCGGCGGGCTGATCGCCGGCATCGCTGCCTACATCAAGGCGCTGTCACCGGCCACCAAAATCATCGGTGTCGAGCCGGTTGATTCCAACGCCATGACGGCTTCCCTCAAGGCCGGCAAACGCGTCACGCTCACACACGTCAATTTGTTTGCCGATGGTGTCGCGGTGAAGGAAGTCGGCGAGGAAACGTTTCGCCTGGCGCAACAATTGGTCGATGACATGGTGCTGGTCACCACCGATGAAATGTGCGCCGCGATCAAGGATATTTACCAGGATACCCGCTCGATCATGGAGCCTTCCGGCGGCCTGGCGCTGGCGGGCATCAAGCGTTACCTCGAAAAAACCAAAGCCAAAAACAAAACCTTTGTCGCCATCTGCTGTGGCGCCAACATGAATTTCGACCGCCTGCGGTTTGTCGCTGAGCGCGCGCTGGTGGGTGAACACCACGAAGCGTTGTTGGCCGTTACCGTGCCGGAAACGCGCGGCAGCTTCAAACGCTTTTGCGAAACCATCGGCCCGCGCAACATCACCGAATTCACCTACCGCATCGCCGATTCCAAAGAAGCACATGTGTTTGTCGGGGTCGCCATCAAAGGCCGCGACGAGCCCAAAAAACTGCTCGCGCATTTCAAAAAAGAAGGCTTTGCCGCCATCGATTTATCCGAAGACGAAATGGCCAAGCTGCATGTGCGGCATTTGGTCGGCGGGCATTCGCCGCTGGCGAAGGGCGAGTTGATTTACCGCTTTGAGTTTCCCGAGCGTCCCGGTGCCCTCATGAATTTTTTGAGCAGCATGTCGCCCAACTGGAACATCAGCCTGTTCCACTACCGCAACCACGGCGCGGACGTGGGGCGCATTCTGATCGGCCTGCAAGTGCCTAAAAACGAACGCGGGCGCTTTGATAAATTTTTGAAAACGCTGGGTTATGCGTATGCGGATGAAACCAATAATCCGGCGTATCGGCTGTTTTTGAAATAAAAAAGTCTTTTATTGGCGGGCGTTTTCACGGCTTTTTGGCTGAAAACGCGCGCCAAATAAGGATATTTATTTTTTGCTACTCGCTTTCTCAGCCGCTTTTTTCTCGTCAGGTTTGACGTAATCGCCGATCACCCCTTTCAGCGGGCACGGCTTGAAAATCGGGCATTTGGCGCAGCCGGAAATAAGGGCAACGGGGCAGAGGATCATGGGGTTCTCCTGAAGGGTGTTGATAACGCTGCATGATACGCGGCTTTATTGCGCGGCTGAGTTTGGCGCACCGTGCCTTCCGTTCGCGCCGCATTTTGTTGATTCGTCGCAAAACCGCCAACGGCGTGTGGGGGCGGGGTCAAACTGCGCCCATCATTTTTCCCACATGGAGACGCACATGAATCACCCCATCCTCGCATCTATCCTCATCAGCGCCGCAGTGGTATTCAACGCGATGGCAATGCCAGCCAAGACGGCAGACTTGACCGTCAACCTCAGCGGGGTCGGCGAGCAGGGCAATGTGATGGTGGCGCTCTACAAAAAAGACGACAAGTGGATGGGCAAGGCGAGCGCCTACAACATGACCGCCGCCCTCAAAGCCGGGGTGCAGGTGGTATTCAAAGACCTGGCGGAAGGCGACTACGCCATTTCCACGTTTGTCGATGAAAACAGCAATCGTCGGCTCGACACCAATGCCATTGGCATCCCGACCGAGCCGTATGGTTTTTCCAACGATGCCGCCGACAACTTCGGCCCGCCTTCATTCGAGCAGGCCAGGTTTTCGGTCGGCAAAGACAACAAGACCATCACCATCACGTTTAAATAGGGAGGCCGCATGAACCGTCGAAATTTTTTTGCTTCCGTCGGCGCAACCGCGGCCGGGGTGGCAATGCCGACAGCGGCATTATCGAAACCATTGTTCGCGCCCAACCCGGCACTCACACCACTGCGTGGTTTTGCCGGGCAGGACGTCGCCTGCGAACGTGCCGCCATCGAAGGCAAAGTCCCCGCTGACTTGCGCGGGGTGTTTTACCGCAACGGGCCGGGCTTATTCGAGCGCGGCGCGGGCAAAAACGCGCAGCGCTACAGCCACTGGTTTGACGGCGACGGCCTGGTACACGCGTGGCGTTTCACCGACCTGGGGGTGTCGCACCAGGCGCGTTTTGTGCAGACCAAAAAATTTGTCGCCGAGCAGGCCGCCAATGAATTCTTGGTGCCCGCCTTTGGCTCCAGCATCAAAGCCAAACTGCCGATGCGCAACAGCGATGACGCCAACACCGCCAACACCAGCGTTGTCAAATTGGGCGGACGCCTGCTGGCGATGTGGGAGGGCGGCTCGGCCACCGAAATGGATCCGCAAACACTGGCCACCCGCGGGCTGGTGGCGTGGACACCGGAATTGAAACACATGCCGTTTTCCGCGCACCCGAAGATCGAAGCCGACGGCACCTTCTGGAATTTCGGCAGCCTCATGGGCAAGATGGTGCTGTATCACATCAGCGCGGCGGGCAATCTCATCAAACACGCGGTGTTTGATGCGCCCGCCGGCGGCATGGTGCATGATTTCGCCATCACCCACAAACATCTGGTGTTTTTGTTGCCGCCCATCGGTCTTGACTACGCGGCGCTGCGCAAAGGTGCCGGATTGGGCGAGGCGATGACGTGGGACGCAACCCGCCCCACCAAGGTGCTGGTGATCGACAAAAATGATTTTTCAAAGCGCCGCGTGCTGGAATTGCCGGCCTTCATGGTGTTTCATTTTGGCAATGCGTGGGAAGCCGACAATGTCATTCATGTGGATTTTGTGCGCGCGAATGATTTGGCCATCATGAATGTGGAAATGCCGAAAATGATGCGCGGCGAGGCTGGCATCCAGGAAATTTCCAATCCCGCCTTTGTGACCATTGACCTCAATCGCCGCCAATGCAACATCAGC
>JANPNJ010000048.1:0-1925 GCA_031427395.1 Burkholderiales bacterium | reverse complement strand
TGATGTCCACACCCGCCCGCACCTGCGCCAATTTATCCGGCGGTGCCATTCCCGCCGGGTTTGCCGCGCTGAAGCTCGCCGATTTTTCAGGCGGTCGCCTCGGCGACATTCTCATTCGCCACACCAGCACCGGCGAAGTCCGCCTGCTGGCCATGAGCGCTGTCGGACTGGCTTTGCCCGCCTATACCGGTGACCCGGACAACCAGAACGCCTCCTGCACCGGCAGCACCTTGTCGTTGAGCCAGCGTGAAATAAACATCGCCGTGGCAGACCCGGCGTGGACGTTTTACGCCAGCGGCGATTTTGATGGCGACGGTATTTTTGATGTGGTGTGGAGGCGGCCGGACAACACCCTGACCGTGTGGCTGATGAAAGCCAATGGTGTGCCGGTCATCCTCAACAACGCAGGCACAGCGCCGGCCAACACCACCCCGTTCCCGCTGCAATGACGCATTGTGAACTCTGTGACAGCGACGGCGGACTGCTGCTGGTCAAACACGAACAATACCGTGTGATCGCCGTGGAGGGCGGCGACGCGCTGTCCTATCCGGGTTACTGCCGCGTGGTGTGGAACCAGCATGTGCGCGAAATGAGCGATCTCAGCGATGATGCGCGCATGTTGTTGATGAACGCCGTGTTCCGTGTCGAATCCGCGCTGCGGCTGTCGCTGAATCCAGACAAGATAAATCTGGCGAGTCTCGGCAACATGACACCCCATCTGCATTGGCATGTGATTCCGCGCCGCTCGAATGACCCCACCTTTCCCAATCCGGTTTGGGCCGTAAAAAATGCGCCGCTGTCCGCCACAAGCGGCTTGCCTGTTGTTACACTTGGCGCACTTGGCACACTTGGCATTGCGGAAAAACCAGCCGATTGGCAGTACGCCATTCGTGCGGCTTTCAATGATGGCGGTGGTGCACCAACCTGATGCCATCATCGGTTGGCACGGCAGCCCAGATTCAGGTTTTTTCCGGCGCGCAATTTATAAAGGTATCGACATGGCGACCCAGACCGCGTCCGGCAACCATTCCGGATCAATGTTTTTTTCCGATGGCCGCTCGTGCAAAAAATGGCTGGGTGAAATTCCCCTCACCAACATCGCCCATGCGCAGCAAAAGCTGCTCGACGCGCTGCGCATGCTCAACGCCGACACCAAATTTGTTCCAATCGAGCGGCTCACCGCCATTGAGCTGATGCGCGAAAAAGTGGCTTTTTTGCTGGGCCAGCAGCGCGCCCGCTACGTTGGCAAAACCCTTCCCCTGCCGCATGCCGATATGGCGGCATGGCACACTTCCTGCGCCCTGCTGGCCGAGATGGAACTGGGCTACCGGCGCTGTTACCAGGATGCCCAGGCGGAGGGTAGCGCACTGGCTGCCCATGCGGCGTTGATCATCCAGCGCACTATCCGCTACATTGGCCTCGGCATGTTGATGGCCGGATTCATCTACCGTCGTTTTGACCAAGGCATGTGGCTGCGTTTGCATCAGCAATGGACGCAAGCCGAAAGCCGCGGCCTGACCGGCACCCGCGTCAAAGACTCGGTCGGCACCGCCGACGGCTATTCCAGTGTGGCGCAAGCCTACCTTGCCGTGCTGCTGGGCCAATTGGCGGACTGCCACGAATTGGGGCCGCGCGAAATCAACTTTGTTGACGCCATGCTCAAACGCTTCGCCCACAAAGTGTCCATCGTGCGCGCGGAGGACGCGGTCAGCGCGGCCGATGCCTGGCTGGCGGTGGATGTGCTGGCTGATGCGGGCGCGGGTTTTGACACCGCCCAATCCACTTTGGGGAATTGGCTTGTACTGGATGTGGCGTCGCTTTCCCAATCCATCCGCCGCCGCGTCAAAAAACTCGCCGCCGGTGAATTGCCCGCATCGATGGATTTGCCCGACAACTGGAGCGCGCCGGACGCCATGGCGCAATTG
>JANPNJ010000047.1:0-3601 GCA_031427395.1 Burkholderiales bacterium | reverse complement strand
GGAGTATGAGATTGTGGAAGTGAAATATATTTGAGTTTTCCCTATAGGTGAAATTTCAGCTTGAAAATTCTTTTCACCGGATCATCCGGCCCCAAAACGGGTGCCACTGTCGCCCGCCATCTCGCGTTATCCCACGAGCTGATTGGCCTGGATTTGTCGCCTGCGCCGACCACCACTCACATTGCCGACATCCGCACAATCCACGACTGGCTGCCGTATCTCGCAGGGGTGGATGCCGTGGTGCATTTCGCAGCACTACACGCGCCGCACCGCCAAAGCCATTCGCGCGAAGAATTCGTTGCCACCAATGTCACCGCCACCGCAAGATTGGTTGATGCGGCCAAGGCAGCGGGTGTGTCGCGTTTTGTGCTGGCCAGTACCACTTCCGTTTACGGCGGTGCCATGCATGCCGCCACCCAGGCGGTGTGGGTGACCGAATCCCTCACGCCTGTCAGCGAAGATATTTACGACGAGGCCAAGCTCGCCGCCGAGGATATTTGCCGCGCCGCGTATGCGCCGGATTTTGTCACCACCGCGCTGCGGTTTTCGCGTTCGTTCCCCGAGCCGCTGCGTGACATGGCCTTGTATCGGCTGTATCGCGGGGTGGATGCGCGCGATGTGGCGCAAGCGTTCCAGCTGGCGCTGGCGGTGTCATCGCCGCAATTTGAAGTGTTCAATATTTCCTCGGCAACCCCGTTTGCCGAATCACATTGCGGGCAATTGAAGACGGATGCGGCGGCGGTGATCCGCGCGGTTGAGCCGGCGCTGGCGGCGGAGTTTGCGGCACGCGGATGGGTTTTGCCTGCATCGATTGACCGCGTGTATGTGATTGACAAGGCAAAGGCGGTGCTTGGCTTTGCGCCGCAGTTTGGCTGGCGCGACGCATTGTCATAAAAAAACGACAAACTCGTTTATTAACGGGCATTTTCAGGCATATTTGCCTAAAAATGCCCGTTAATAAACGAGTTTCATTATTTTCCCCTCTCTGAAGTTGATTTCATCAGACTACGCCACTCCCTCTGCCATGCGCTCTCTGCTAAAATTGTGCGTTTTTTCACACACTTGGCACGATTTCGATTCATCAAAGTCAATTCAGGGAGCTCTTTATGGCAACAGGTACTATTTTCGTATTCGCGCTGGCATGTGCGCTGATCGCGCTGGCCTATGGTGCAATTCAAACCAAATGGATTTTGGCGCAGCCGGACGGCAATGATCGCATGCGCGAAATCGCCGCCGCCATCCAGGCGGGTGCCAAGGCTTACCTGAACCGCCAATACGCCACCATCGGTATTGTGGGTGTGGTGCTGGCGATTGTGATTTTTGTACTGCTCGGCTGGAAAACAGCGCTCGGCTTTGTGTTGGGTGCGGTGGCTTCCGGGCTGGCCGGCTACATCGGCATGAATGTTTCGGTGCGCGCCAACGTGCGCACCGCCGAGGCTGCGCGCAGCGGCATCAATGCCGCGCTCAATGTCGCCTTCAAGGGTGGCGCCATCACCGGCATGTTGGTGGTGGGGCTGGGGTTGTTGTCGGTGGCGGGTTTTTATTACATGTTGCTGGGCGGCGCGGCGCATGACGCCAAGCTGAGCGACATCGTCAAGCCGTTGATCGGCCTGGCCTTCGGCTCCTCGCTGATTTCGATTTTCGCGCGTCTGGGCGGCGGCATTTTCACCAAGGGCGCTGACGTTGGCGCCGATTTGGTCGGCAAGGTTGAAGCCAACATCCCCGAGGACGACCCGCGCAATCCGGCGGTGATTGCCGACAACGTCGGTGACAATGTCGGCGATTGCGCCGGCATGGCGGCGGATTTGTTTGAAACCTACGCGGTCACCATCATCGCCACCATGGTGTTGGGGTCAATGATGATTGCCGCCCCCGCAGTGGTCGGCCAGGTTGTGCTGTATCCGCTGGTGCTGGGCGGCTTTGCCATCATCGCCTCGATCATCGGCTGCGGTTTTGTCAAAACCAGTGACGGCGGCCACATCATGAATGCGCTCTACCGCGGCCTGATTGTCGCCGGTGTGATTGCGCTGGCGGCGTTTTATCCGCTCACCGATTGGATCATGGGCGGTGTGGCTGGCGCCGGTGCCGCGTATGCCAAATACACGGTGATGAATCTGTGGCTGTGCTGTGTGGTGGGCCTGGCGCTCACCGCGTTTCTGGTGTGGATCACCGAGTACTACACGGGCACCCAATTCGCGCCGGTGAAATACGTCGCCGAAGCCTCCACCAAGGGGCACGCCACCAACATCATCGCCGGTATCGGCGTGTCGATGCGCTCCACCGCCTGGCCGGTGCTGGCGGTGTGTTTTGCCATCTATGCGGCCTATGCGTTGTGCGGCGTTTACGGCATTGCCATTGCTGCCACCGCCATGTTGTCGATGGCCGGCATTGTGGTGGCACTCGACGCTTACGGCCCCATTACCGACAACGCCGGCGGCATTGCCCAGATGTCGGAAATGCCCAAGTCGGTGCGTGAAGTCACCGACCCGCTCGATGCGGTGGGCAACACCACCAAAGCGGTCACCAAAGGCTACGCCATCGGCTCTGCCGGTTTGGCCGCGTTGGTGTTGTTTGCCGACTACACCTACAAGCTGGCCGAATCCGGCTACAACCTGACGTTTGATTTGTCGAATCCGGCGGTCATCATCGGCTTGTTTGCCGGCGGCATGATCCCGTATTTGTTTGGCGCGATGGCGATGGAAGCGGTTGGCCGCTGTGCTGGTCTGGTGGTCGAGGAAGTGCGCCGCCAGTTCCGCGAGATCAAGGGCATCATGGATGGCACCGGCAAGCCGGATTACTCACGCGCGGTCGATTTGCTGACCAAGGGTGCGATCAAGGAAATGATTATCCCGTCGCTGCTGCCTGTGGTCGCACCGATTCTGGTGGTGCTGATTGTCGGTGGTTTGATGGGCAAGGAAGCCGGCATGCAGGCGTTGGGCGGCATGTTGATGGGCACCATTGTCACCGGCTTGTTTGTTGCGATCTCGATGTGTACGGGTGGGGGCGCGTGGGACAACGCCAAGAAATACATCGAAGAAGGCCATCATGGTGGCAAGGGCTCCGACGCGCACAAAGCGGCGGTCACCGGCGACACGGTGGGTGATCCTTACAAAGACACGGCCGGTCCCGCAGTGAACCCGTTGATTAAAATCATCAACATCGTGGCGCTGATGATGGTGCCTTTGTTTGGCACGGCAGCCGATACTGCTCCGCCAACGCCCGCCGCCCTTGCGCCGGTGAAGATGGAGCAAAAGGCAGCACCAGTGGCCGCACCGGTAGTGCCGGTGGCCAAGCCTGCACCGACAAAATAATATTGTTGTAAAAATTTGCACATCAAGCAAAACGCCGAACCGGATTTCCGGTTCGGCGTTTTTTTATGACACAAAAAAATTCATCGGTTCACATCGGCGTCCATCGGCGTTAAACCGAGATTTTCCATTAGGCGTCCCTTCGGGACTGTTTGGGTGCCAACGGTCTATTTTTGGCGTATTTCCTGTTTCTTCCTCTCGAATGGCCAGCCATTCGTTCGTCAGTCAACAGAAAATCCACTCAAAAATAGCCTCGTTGTCATCCCAAACCCTAATGGAAAATCTCGGTTAAA
>JANPNJ010000046.1:0-4956 GCA_031427395.1 Burkholderiales bacterium | reverse complement strand
GCAGGACTTTGATGAATTTTTGGCCGAGGAGGGTATTGCCGCCGAGGTTGAGGCGCGGGCAATCAAAAAAGTCGTCATCGCCATGCTGGAAAAATCCGGCATGACGCAAAATGAATTGGCCGAACGATTGCACACCAGCCGCACACAAATCCGCCGACTGCTCGACCCTGAATACACATCCATTACCTTGTCTACACTGCAACGTGCCGCCGATGCCGCCGGGCATCGGCTGGTGGTGGGCTTCAGACCCAAATGATTGAAAAAATCTTCAAGTGCGCGATGTTGGTCTTGGCAGCCATCGTGCTGACAGGGATTTTGATCGCAATCGATGGCGAAATGTTTTCATTCCTGTCAATGCAATTGCCGATGGGGGCTTTTCAATATTTTGCGATCAAGTTTTTTGGAATGTCTTTGGCAGGCTATGCCAGTGGTTTTATCACGTTGTGATTGACGCACAGGAAGGAATTCGGGTTGTGGATGATTGGAATAATTTCATTCAGCTACTACGCTTTTGGAATTAACCGGTGGATTGACAGCTCGGACAGTTCATCTTTGGCCGTCACATTTTTTATGGAGCTTTATTCCCATCCGGTCGTTACGATTTGGTCGGCAATTGCATTTGGTTTGTATGTGGCTGGCAGATTTCACGGTTCAAGTGAAGTGGTCGCAAAAGAAAAGGTGCAGCCTCTATCAACTGACTAGCAAGCAAGGGTGGGCCCAGCCCACCTTGGGTGATGATGGTGGGTTGCACCCACCCTACGAATTTTCATTGCACATTCGGACGGAATTTTTCACAAAATACCGTTCGAAATGACATCGTCCAGGTTGGTTTTATCGGCGTAACTCGGCGCACATCGGCGTCCATCGGCGTCCATCGGCGGTTTCAAATTCAACGCCCAAAGCTCAACACCTACTGCACCGCCTCCGCCACCCGCGCCTTGAATGATTCCGCGAAACTGGCATCCCCAAGCTGTTCACTCTCGATCACAAAAATATCCTCGGCGCGGCTGCCGAGGGTGGTGATGCGCGCGTCGTGGACGCTGACATTGGCCTCATGCAGGGTGCGTGCCACCGATGACAAGAGGCCGGGGCGGTCGGCGCACACCACGCTTAATTCAAAATAGGCCGCGTTGCCGGTGGCACGCGCAGGATGCAGGGTGATTTCGGGCACCAGCGGGAAATGTTTTGCTTGTCTCGCCATGCGGGCGCTGTGGACTTCGGGCAGGCTTGCGCTGGTGATGGCCAGACCGAGCTGGCGCTCCATTTGCAGCAGGATCTCTGCGCTGCTCTTGTGCTGGCGCGATTTCGGCAGCACCAGAAAAGTGTCGAGCGCATAGCCGTTGGTGGTGGTGTACACACGCGCCGAGACAATATCGAGCTGCATGCGCTCAAAGGTGGCGGTGATGCGGGCAAACAATCCTGACCGGTCACCCGCCATCACCAGCACTTCAAACAATTCCGCGGACTCATCGGCGCGGGCGCTTTTGTCCCCGACCATTTCCTTGGCATACACACGCGCTGCGGCGGGTTGAATGTCGCCCTCAATGGCCTCGGCGTGCCAGGTCAGGTCGTCCACATCAAACCTCTGGAAATAGCGGTCATCCACCACCGACCAGATTGGCGGCGGCTGGTCGGTGCCCAGCCTGGCCAGTGTGTCGCGGCGCTTGAATTCGAGCCAATGCACATTGACGGCGCTGTCACCACGAATCAGCCTTTGCGTGGCGCGGAACAACTCGGCCAGCAGGCGCGCTTTCCAGCTGTTCCACACATGCGGACTGGTGCCGCGAATGTCGGCGACAGTGAGCAGATAGAGCGCCACCAGGCGGCGCTCGCTGACCACGCGCGCGGCAAATTGTGAAATGACCTCCGGGTCGCTGAGGTCTTGTTTTTGTGCGGTGGCGGACATCACCAGATGCATTTCCACCAGCCACGCGACCAATTCACGGTCGGCGGCCGGCAGGCCGAGTTGTTTGGTGAAGCGCCGCGCGTCGTTCATGCCGAGTGTGGAATGATCGCCCCCGCGCCCCTTGCCGATGTCGTGGAACAGACAGGCGAGATACAGCAAATGCACGCCGTCAAATTCGCGTGCCAATTCATGGCAGAGCGGAAATTCATGTGCAAACCGCGGCAACACCAGACGGCGCATGTTGCGCAGCACCATCAGGATGTGCTCGTCCACCGTGTACACATGAAACAAGTCGTGCTGCATCTGCCCGACGATGCGGCCAAAGGCCGGCAGGTAGCGGCCGAGAATGCCGTAGCGGCTCATGCGCCGCAGCGTGAAAGTGAGACGGTCGCTGTTGAGAATATCCAGGAACAATTGGTTGACGGCGGCATCCATGCGGAACGCGGGGCCGATGCGCGGCACCTCGCGCCACAGCGCGCGCAGCGTGTCGGCGGCAAAAAATTCCGCCTGCGGGGTTTTTTGCAGCGCCAGGAACGCGCGGAATATGGCGCGCGGATCGCGTTTGAAAATGCCAGTGTCGATGGCGGCGATGTTGCCGTTCACCCATTCAAAATCGTCATCTATTTTTTTGACAACATCGCGCCGGGTGCGGAGGATGCGCTCACTCAGATTGGCCAGCAGGATCGAATTGAGCTGCCAGGTCACCTTGGCCGAAAGATAGTAGCGGCGCATCAACACTTCGGAAGCGCGTTTGGTGCGGGTGGCTTTAAGTTTGAGCTGTTCGGCCAGCGCGTTCTGGTGGTCGAACACCAGCCGGTCTTCGCGCCGCCCGGCAAGCAGGTGCAGGCGAATGCGCAAATCAATCAGCACCCGCCGGTGTTTGGCCACCAGCCGGGCTTCGTCACTGGTGATGAGATCGTGTCTGGCGAGATTGATCCAGTCATTGCCGGGGATGCTGTCCTTGTCATCGCCTTGAAGGGACGCGCGCCAGATCCACAACACCGTCTGCAAATCACGCAGCCCGCCGGGGCTTTCCTTGATGTTGGGCTCGAGATTCATGGTGACATCGTTGTGCCTGGCGTGGCGTCGATGCTGCTCGTCGAGCTTGGCCGCCAAAAATTTTGGCACATCACGCGTCGCCGTCAATGCCGCCGCCAGTTTTTCAACGAGCGGCGCATCGCCCCAAACATGCCGCGCCTCGAGCATGCTGGTGTCCACCGTCACGTCCAGGGCGGCCTGCTCGACACACTCACTGATGCTGCGCACCGCGATGCCAGGCTCCAGGCCCACGTCCCACAAGAGGGTGACAAAATCCTCCACCCCCGCCTGCGGCGCGTGTGCCGGGTTTGATGAATCCGGCAGCAACACCAGCACATCCACATCGGACGCCGGAAACAAATAGCCGCGCCCGTAGCCGCCCACGGCGACCAGCGCGATTGCCGGCGGCAGGTTGAGATCGGTGGCGATTTGTGCGATCACCGCATCGACCAGTGCCGCCAGGCTGCGCAAATAACGATCCGGCTGCGGGCGTTTGAGGTAAGCGGCGGCAAGTGCCTCGCGTCCGTCGGCAAGCCGCTCGCGCAGCAACTTCACATAGGCTGTCCGGTCACCGGGGACGGACACGGGCGCGGTCACGGACAGGCTTGCCTGTGCGACTATTGCAATTGCGCGGGTGCCGCAGGCGCACCCGGCGAGGTGGTGAGGATTTCATAGCCTGAATCGGTGACCAGCACGGTGTGTTCCCACTGCGCCGACAGGCTGTGGTCCGCCGTCACCACGGTCCAGCCGTCCCCCAGCATGCGGATGTCTTTTTTGCCGGCGTTGATCATCGGCTCGACGGTGAAAATCATGCCGGCCTTCAGCGCCATGCCCTGTCCTGGCTTGCCGTAATGCACAATCTGCGGCTCTTCGTGGAACTTGCGGCCAATGCCGTGGCCGCAGAATTCACGCACCACACTGAAACTGTTGGCCTCGGCGAATGACTGGATGGCGTGGCCGATGTCGCCGAGCGTGGCACCGGGCTTGACTTTTTTGATGCCGCGCCACATCGCCTCATAGGTGGTCTCGCACAAACGCTTCGCCTGGATGGACGGCTCGCCGATGGTGAACATGCGGCTGGTGTCGCCGTGGAAACCATCCTTGATGACCGTCACATCGATGTTGATCACATCCCCGTGTTTCAACACTTTGTCGCCGGGAATGCCATGGCAAACTTGGTGGTTGACCGAGGTGCAAATCGACGCGGGATAAGGTTTGTGCCCGGGTGGCGCATAACCCAGTGTGGCCGGCACGGTGTGTTGTTCATCGACCATGAAGTCGTGGCAGAGCTTGTTGAGCCGCCCGGTGGTGACCCCCGCTTTCACAAACGGCGTGATGTAGTCGAGCACCTCGGAGGCGAGGCGGCCGGCGACACGCATTTTTTCGATTTCGGCTTCGGTTTTGACGACAACATTCATACGGGAATTTTCAATTGACCATCGGGAAACACAAACGAGGATGCCGACACTTTTGTCGGCTTTTGGTAAAGGGCAGAAGTATAGCAGCCGGGTCGATTGGGCCGCAATTTTGCGGTAATAGAGATGTACAAACTCTATATATGACAATACGTTTCAAGCATTTCTGGCTGGAAAGGCGCGCCAGTATTTAATGCGCAAGATAGGCAACTTCTACAAACTCATCCTTTACCGGCGTAGGCCGGTACCCAATTTTGATATCCATGGGTGCAACAAAAATTAGGCCCCTTCCCTAGCTTTAAGCATACCGGGGCAGGCTCTACACAGGGGAAGGAAAATTTTTAGGCTTTCACCAGTGTCCACTATTTATCCGAATCCGTCCCGCCTGAAAGCCCCCTGACTTCCCGCTTTTTATGAAATGGCGCAATCACCTCCCGTTCCAGCCAAAATTTCAGCTTGCCTGTGGCAGGGTGGCGAATGCGCGCCACCACCCGCAACACCGCCGTCTCGGAAAAGGCCATCAGCCCGGAATCATCCAGCTTGCGGTAATCGGTCTCTGGGTAGGTCAGGTGCAGTGACTTTTCGGGCGTCTTATCC
>JANPNJ010000045.1:0-2903 GCA_031427395.1 Burkholderiales bacterium | reverse complement strand
CAACGCCTACGTTTTCGATCTTTTATTTCATTTCATTCACAGCTTTCGCATGCCGACCTTTTTCGTCCTGGCCGGTTTCTTTACATCGCTGCTCGTCGAAAAAAGAGGGCTCTGGGGGACTTACAAGAATCGCGCCGCGCGCGTATTGGCGCCATTTTTGGCGGGGTTGGTGACCGTGCTGCCATTGGCAGGCTTGTTCATGCTCGATTTCATGCTCAGCGTACGTTTTGGCGTGCACGACATACTTCCGGATCCGTTGCTGTTGCGCCAACTTGGGAAGGAACTGCGCGAAGCCGGTGTGCCACTTGGCCAGCCTGCACTCGGCCACTTGTGGTTTTTGTATTATTTGTGTTTTTTCTATCTGCTCATTCCCTTTTGCCAATTTTTGGTGAAGGGAAGTCTGGCGATTCAGCCGCGTCTCAGAAGATGGTTGGCATCGCGCGCGGCGCTGGTCCCGTTGGCCATCTACACGGCGGCCACACTCTGGCCATTTCGTGGCGGACAAGTGCATGAAGGGTTCATTTTCATCACTCCCCACGTCCCTTCGCTGATTTACTATGGGTCGTTTTTTGTGTTCGGCTACGTCTTCCACTTTTACCGTGATTTCCTGCTGGGTTTAGGTCGATATGTGCCATGGTGCGCGGCGCTGGCATTGCTGCTATTCCCGCTTTCCCTGTATGTGACGCATCTGGAACACGTTGCCGTTGCGCCAGCGTTTGGCAACCACCTGCTCGCTGTACTCGTCCATGGTTTTTGCACTTGGACTCTCGTCTGCCTCTTTATTGGCAGCGCGTTGCGTTTTTTTGACTATGAATCGCCGTGGACCCTCTACATATCCCAATCGTCCTACTGGGTATTTTTAGCACACCTCCCGGCCGCGGCATTTGCCGGCTGGTGGTTGGTTCCCTATGATCTCCCCGCCATCGTCAAATTCCTTTGCGTAACCACCTTCACCACGGTGGTGTGTTTTGTCACCTATCATTACTGGGTGCAAAAGACCTGGGTCAGTGTCTTTCTGAACGGACGGCGATTCAACTTGAATTGGCCATGGCAGGTGCCGCGACAGCAAGGCGCCAGTCCGTGAACCGACACGCATTCAAGTCTGGAATGTGTCTGTTATAAGCGTCGATGATTTACTCAGCAGTCAGCAATATAGGCTACAGCGAATTAAAAGTAAGCGTCGTCCCCGCGAAGAGCCTGCCCCGGCTTTAGGCATACCGGGGCAGGCTCTTCGCGGGGACGACGAATTTAGTTGTGGCGTATTGAAAAATGTCGCCTTAATTTCTGACCACTGTGTAAAACGAGGGCGATCCGGCGAAAAGGTGGTGCTCGCCTCCATCAGGGCAGAGGCAATCAAGTGTGGTCGATCAAGCCGATGTCGTGGCCCGCCAGCTAGCGGCTCTCACAACATTCAGCACCTCGTTGTCGTCCGCCACCGAAGCTTGCGGGAAATCCGCCGGCAGTTGCAATATGGCGCCGCGAGGTTTGAGTTGGCCCAACGCCAATTCGCCGTGGACGAACGGGTACATCAACACACGGCCTGACATCAGCCAATCCGTCAACGTTTGCAATCGTGTTTTACCCTGACGTGCAGCAGGCAACTTCCATAAAATCACACTCTGCCGTCATTCCCGCGTACAGGCGGGAATGACGGAGTTTTAGACGTTCACAGAGAAAAATCCCCGCCAACATTGCCGTTTCAGGCACTTTTGCCTGTAAAAGCGCGTCCGTATTGGACTTTCCCAGTTTTTTATGGACTGCATGATTGACAAACCGCGCTCTTTTTGCCCGGTCGCCATGTCACCTATACTTACGGCTTGCATCGTGCACATGACGCAGCCCCAGCAGAATCTGCTTTAAATCACGCGCCGCGTTTGACCCCGGCACACTTTTGTTCCCCAGGAGACAGCATGAATCGTTTTACCCTTTGCGCATCAATCGTCGGCTTGTCGTTGTTGGCCGCCTGCGGCAAAAATCCCGAGCCGGCGGTGATCAATGTGTTGCCGTCATTCATTCGCGGCACACCCGCGCCGGTGGCCTATGACGGCACCAGCAATGATTTGCTGACAGCCGGGTTGGGTCGCAGCGGCTTGGCATCAGCCACAGCACCTACGTTTGTCGATGCCGCCAGCCCGACGGCGAATGAAAATCGCGCCCTCTCGATTTACACCAGCTATCGCGCGATGGTTGATACCACCGCAGCGGGCGGCTACGGCACCTTGTATGGGCCGAACGTGGATATGAACGGGGTGGCGGGCACCGGTGAGGGGCGCATCGCCGGTGAGGAGTGGATCGCTTTTTCGGATAGTGGTTTGGGTGCGGAGAACGTCACATTGATGGTGCAGATTCCATCCACCTTTGATGTCAACAATCCGTGCATCGTTGCGGCGGCGTCACCCGGTTCATTGGGTGTGTATGGCGCCATCGCCTCGGCGGGCGAGTGGGGCTTGAAGCGCGGCTGTGCGGTGGCCTACACCGACAAAGGCGCGGGCAATGGCTTTCATGATTTGCAAACCGACACGGTAGTCGGCATCTCTGGCGCAAGATTGGCCGGTGCCACGGCAGCAGTGGCGGCGTTGTTCAACGCCAACCTGGCCGCCCTGCCGCAGGCTGACATGGCGGCGTTCAATACCGCCACGCCAAATCGCCTGGCGTTCAAACACGCACACTCGCAGCGCAATTTCGAGCGTGACTGGGGCGTGTACGTGTTGCAGTCGGTGCGGTTTGCGTTGTATGCGCTGAATCAAAAATACGGAGACAGCGCACCCAACAACCGCCGCGCGGTGAAATTCACCGCGCTCAATACCCTGGTGATGGGCTCATCGGTCGGCAATGGCGGCGGTGCGGTGCTGGCGGCGGTGGAAGTGGATGGCGAGGGTTTGCTCGATGGCATCGCCGTGGCC
>JANPNJ010000044.1:0-3161 GCA_031427395.1 Burkholderiales bacterium | reverse complement strand
CTGCATGGCTTTTGCACAAAGGCGGCGCACGGTGCCGGGGGTGTCGTCGCCGGACAAGGTGGTGAGATCGATGGTTTTGACCGCGTGCAGCAGCCACGCCGCCTGCCAGTCTTTTTTCACCGTGCGGCGTGTGGACATGGTAGCCGCGCGGCGCTCGATGGCGCTGCGGTTGACCCGCACATCACGTACTGCCGCCGGGTCGAATTTGGTGCCGGGGTTGCGGTCAGGATCATCACTCTGAACCGCATGGTGCAACCCACCGGACGGATTTAATTGCGTCACTTTTGCCATGGGATTTGTTTCGTAAATTGTTTCGTGAAATTTTCGTGAAGCCTGACAAACGCAGCCTCACACCGCCACCTTCCGGCGCGCGATAAAAAAAGCGGGTTGGATGAGTGGAATCAAGGCATGCTGAGAGGCAATTTGCCAAAATCGTGGCGAGAATAATTATACGCCGCCTCGCTGCGCGCTCAGGTCCCGCTACGGTTTTCCGTGTTTTCCTGTTCACTTTGCCAACACCCACCAATGCAGGTGGGAGTGGAAATATTTATCGCAGCAACACTATCTGCCGTGAAATGGGTGTGATAGATTTAACGCAGTGCATTTGAGGAAAGATATGTTTACCCGACGAAACTGTATTTTTGGATTTTTGCTGGTGTTGGCCGCGATGCCGTTGATATGGCTGAACGCCGACCAACATGCCGGTGAAAAATTATTGCGCTGGAAAGCCAGTGCGGCACAAAAATCCAGCCAGAGTGTACTGCCCGCGGGCGTGACACGGCGCACCGAAGCAACGCCTGAAATCGCCTTGCCCATCGCCTGAACGTATATTGGGTGGGCCGTACAGCGGCGCACTATGGTGCACGGTGCTGCCAGCTTCAATTTTCAAAACATTTGGCAATGCCTGAGACGGACAGGTGTATGCCTTGCCGCCTGCACCTTTCCGTCTGCACCCTACTTGACACTTAGCCTTTCGGCACCTCAAGCATCCCGTCCTGCCAACACTTGCCGGATCACCGCAAAATCAAACCCGCGTGCTTGCAGATAGCGGCTTTGCTTGACACGGGATTCGACTGAGTCGGGCGGTGTGGCGAATTTGCGTGACCAGACTCCATTCGCGCGGCTGATTTCACTCTCGCGGCTGCTCGCCAAAATATGCCGGGCGATGTGGTCAACCACACCTTTTTGTTTGAGCGTCTGCGCGATGCGGGTAGCACCATATTTGTGACCGAGCCGCCGCGCCAGCGCCTCCGCGTAACGCACTTCGTTGAGCCAGCCTTCGGCTTCGCACCAATTCGCGGCTGTTTGAATGTCATCGGCGCTGAATTGTTTGCGCGCGAGTTTTTGTTCAAACTGGACACGGCTCATGTCGCGCATGGCCAGCAGCTTGAGCGAGGCCGACACCAATTCACGGTTTTCGGGTTTGGCGTGGTGCATATCCCCTCCGGCAAATCACCCCATAAAAAAAGGCCGAACGACAATGTGCACCGGGGTACACACGCATTCGGCCCAACCATCGAACTATTGACGGGTGGCGGGTGGCCTGTGGCCTCGTGGACTGGCAAAAAATCCCTGTATCGTTACCCACGCCACCTGCACCGCCCGCACCACATGCATCGTATGAATTATTCCTCGACTTCCTCGCTTTTGTCCGAGCCGCCGCCACCACTGGCGTTGACGCCCACCGCGGCGCGGATTTTGGCTTCGATTTCCTGCGCCATGGCCGGGTTTTCTTTGAGGAATTTGCGGGTGTTGTCTTTGCCCTGGCCGATTTTTTCGCCTTTGTAGGCGTACCACGCGCCGGATTTGTCGACGATTTTGTGAACGACGCCCAGCTCGATGATCTCGCCTTCGCGGGAAATGCCCTCGCCATACAAAATATCGAATTCGGCGGTGCGGAACGGCGGCGCGACTTTGTTTTTGACCACTTTGACGCGGGTTTCCGAGCCGATCACCTCGTCGCCGTTTTTGATGGCACCAATGCGGCGGATATCGATGCGGACGGAAGCATAAAACTTGAGCGCGTTGCCGCCGGTGGTGGTTTCGGGGCTGCCAAACATGACGCCGATTTTCATGCGGATCTGGTTGATGAAAATCACCAGCGTGTTGGAGCGTTTGATGTTGGCGGTGAGCTTGCGCAGCGCCTGCGACATCAGGCGCGCCTGCAAGCCCATGTGGGAATCGCCCATTTCGCCTTCGATTTCGGCCTTGGGCGTGAGTGCCGCCACCGAATCGATCACCACAATATCGACGCCACCCGAGCGCACCAGCATGTCGGCGATTTCGAGTGCCTGTTCGCCGTTGTCCGGCTGGGAAATCAAGAGGTCGTTGATATTGACGCCAAGCTTTTGCGCGTAGGTTGGGTCGAGGGCGTGTTCGGCATCAATAAACGCCGCGGTGCCGCCGGTTTTTTGCATTTCGGCGATCACCTGCAGGGTGAGCGTGGTTTTGCCGGAGGATTCCGGGCCGTAAATCTCGACCACCCGGCCGCGCGGCAAACCGCCGATGCCCAGCGCAATATCGAGCCCCAGCGAGCCGGTGGAAACCGGGATGATGTCGTTGCCGATATTGCCCTCGCCCATCTTCATGATGGAGCCCTTGCCGAACTGCTTTTCGATTTGTGACAGCGCGGCGGCGAGTGCTTTAGATTTGTTTTCGTCCATAAAAGGCTCTTTCATGTTCATGGCTGGTCTCCGGTTGGGGGATGAAAAATAAAGGTTGTATGAAAATACAGTCTGTATTTCCGTACAGTATCCGACCGGAAGGCAAAATGCAAGGGGTTGATAAAAATAAAGCCGGAAGATCCGGCTTGAGGGGCTAAACCTGCATATTTCACGGGTCGGCCCGATTTGCCATGGTTCTTCGCTCTTGGCAACCGACAGTTCCGGCCAAGCCAAATTGACCTTCGTGAGAGTGATGGCCTGCGCGCTCGATAGCGGGCGGCTGAGCGCCGCCGTCAAAGGCGAATGCCAGCTATGGCGCTCCAGCCATCCTGTTGCCGCCAGACAGCAAGATCAAATTATGGCCGGTAAATACTGATGATGTCGTCGGCCTGCTCATCGAGAATGCCGGCCAGCACCAGCCGGCCGCCAGCCACCGTGTGACCGGCCAGGAGTGGCGCGAGCATTTTCAGCGGATTGGCCAGAATATTTGCGACCGTG
>JANPNJ010000043.1:0-14713 GCA_031427395.1 Burkholderiales bacterium | reverse complement strand
TTCATCCGAAGTGCAGCCGGTGGTGTCAGAAGTGGTCGCCGCCAAGCTCAACGATTTTTTGCTGGAAAACCCAGCGGACGCAAAAATAATTTGTTCAAAAATTGTCGACGCCGCCCGTGCGCGCGACGCCGCGCGCAAAGCGCGCGAGCTGACCCGCCGCAAAGGGGTGATGGATGGCGTCGGTCTGCCTGGCAAGCTGGCCGATTGCCAGGAAAAAGATCCGGCATTGTGCGAAATTTATATCGTCGAGGGCGACTCAGCGGGCGGCTCCGCCAAGCAGGGACGCGACCGCAAATTCCAGGCTATTCTCCCGCTGCGCGGCAAGGTCTTGAATGTTGAAAAAGCGCGGCTCGACAAAGTGCTGGGCTCCGAGCAGATCGCCACCCTCATCACCGCACTGGGTGCGGGCATCGGCAAGGACGATTTCAACCACGACAAACTGCGCTATCACCGCGTCATCATCATGACCGACGCGGACGTGGACGGCGCGCATATCCGCACACTGCTGCTCACTTTCTTTTATCGGCAAATGCCACAGTTGGTCGAGAACGGCTACATCTACATCGCCCAGCCGCCGTTGTACAAAATCAAAAGCGGCAAGGAAGAGCGTTACGTCAAGGATGAGCTCGGCCTGAAACAGGCGCAACTCAAAAAAGCCATGAGTGATGCGTCGCTGAATCCTGGCGGTGGCAGCGCGCGCATTGAAGGTGCGGCACTGGTCAAGCTGTCCGATGACTATTTGGTGACCGACGCCATCATTGATCGCCTGTCGCGCTCGTTTGACCCCGATGTGGTGCGCGGCATGCTGACCTGCCCGCGCATTGACTTGAGCACCGCTGAGTCCGCCTCCAAAGCGGCGGTGTGGCTCACCGGCGCCATCGGTGTTGGCA
The DNA here is from genome assembly GCA_031427395.1 of Burkholderiales bacterium. Taxonomy (GTDB): domain Bacteria; phylum Pseudomonadota; class Gammaproteobacteria; order Burkholderiales; family Usitatibacteraceae; genus UKL13-2. Next base: position 13,823 of record JANPNJ010000043.1, on the reverse strand, counting down.
CTCTGGTTGTTAAAGTTGAGCAGGATGAGTTGCACGACGGCTACCGGCTGCGCTGCACCAAGACCCTGCACGGCAACAAACGCGACACCATTATTGATGCCACCTTCATTGAAACCGGCGACTATGAGCAGATTGTCGCCACCTCGCTGATGCTCAACGGCCTGATTCGGGAAGGCGCGGAAATCAAGCGCGGCGAAAAAGTGCTGGCGGTGAAATCATTCGGCGAAGCGCTGTCATGGCTGCTCGAACAAGCCAAGGACGGCATGTCCATCCAGCGTTACAAGGGCCTGGGCGAAATGAACCCCGAGCAATTGTGGGAAACCACCATGGATCCGAAGGTGCGCATTTTGCATCGTGTGCAAATCGAGGATGCGATTGGCGCCGATGAAATTTTCACCACGCTGATGGGTGATGACGTGGAGCCGCGCCGGGCGTTTATCGAGAAGAACGCGTTGGTGGTGCAGAACTTGGATGTGTAGGTGTGTAGGCTCTCGAAATACATTAAAAAATTCTCACTACATTAAAAAACCATCCCCCACACAAAGGGGCCCATTCGGGCCCTTTGTGCATTGTCATTTCTGCATGCGGCCAAAAGCTGCCCTTCCCGGGCATCTGCCAATTCCTACTTGGGCATCACGGTCTAGGCGAGATTTACAGAAAGATGACCATATTGACCAATATAGGCCACTACGACTATAATAGGCGTTTTCAGTGGGGGCTATATGCAGCACTCAGTTAGAACGATCTCGTCTTCAGATGCCAAGGCAACCTTGGGTGATGTGTTGTCGTCGCTTGATTCGCAAGGACCTGTTGAGATTACGCGGAATGGCAAAACAGTTGGGCTGTTGACGCTACCACCTTTGCCGCCGGTGGATGGAAACCGACTAGCTTCATTAGCGATCGCATACTCGAAGGGGCTGATATCTTGGCCGCAGATTGCCGAAGAGACTGGGGCCAGCTACGGCGAGCTGTTGATTGCGCTTGGCCTAAAGAATCTGTCGATCCCAATCATCTCGCCGAAGAAAAGGCCCGAGCAGCTTGCCTTCTTTCACCAGATTCTCGATAAGGCTGCTGCTAGGCAGCAGAAGCAATGACGAATTTCTCTCTTATCGTCACGGATTCTGGTCCGCTGATAACCCTCGCTGTAGCGGATTCGCTCGACGTCCTCTTTCTACCAAAACTGCCAGTGATTGTCCCAGACATGGTGAGACATGAGGTGATACAGGATCTATCCAAACCCGGCGCAGCATTAGTCGCAGACTGGATCCGCCTCAACGACCCCCACAGACTGACGGTCGGCACTACTGAGGTGTTTGAGGAATTCATGTTGCTGAAGTCGCTAAATCCTGCGACAAAAACGAAGAACCGTGGTGAACAGGCGGCCTCAGAAATTCTGGGAAGAGAGTTGGAAGGTAAAGACTTTGGTGCGGTACTTCTCTTTGAAGACAGCGCAGTCAGAAAGGCAAATTTCTTGACGAGGTTGCCTGATTGTGTGGTCGTGACGTCAACGTCCGAATTTCTCTTTGGCCTCGAAAGTCGCGGTTTGATCCCGGGGGCACAGTCGGTGCTTGACCGCGCCGTCGATGTAAGGGGCAATGACATATTGGTGAGATGCCTTGTCGGAACAGACGGTAGTGAACCCATTCAAGAATGGCCGGCACGGATACGACCAAGGGTCTAGGAAACATGGGAGTTCACATGTATCTTGCGAAATGGAGTTACGTTTATTTCGGCCATAACCGGCGGTTCGAGAGTGCCTTCTGATTTCATAGTTTGATCAATGGAATCAGCGGAAAAACAATTCGATTCTGACTCGTTGTGTTGCTGGCAACATCTTGCAAACCATTCCTGTTACTCGTGGAGAAAATGAAATGAAACTTGCTATCGTTTTTATGATGACGATGTTCTGCGCAAGCTCGGCTTGCTTTGCACAGTCAACCGCGACCCCATCGCCACGAACTCTCGTCGCGGGTGACGCCTCCAAAGCGGCAGCTATCGAGAACCCTCTTGTTGGAACTTGGCGGTTGATCTCGATTGTCAAGGTTGATCCAAAGTCAGGTGAGAAGTCAGAACCTTGGGGCAAGAATCCTAAGGGACTCATTACCTACACTGCGGACGGCCGCATGAATGTCGTGTTCTCCAACGAGAATATGCCAGCGCTAGAGTCCAAGGCGACAGATAAGGAGATCATTGAGGAGCATGGTCGGGCGGTGGCGTATGCCGGCACCTACAAGGTTGAGAATGGGGTCGTGTTCCACACCATCGAGGCTTCGAACCGCGGCCACTTCCTCGGGACTACACAGCGGCGACCATTCACGATCGCCGGAAAGCAGGTCAGTCTTTTTAGCGCGGCTTCAGGTCAGACCCTCAAGTGGGAAAAGGTCGAGTAGATGCCTGACGAGCGCGGTTGGCTCGAACGTTAAATGACTGCTTCGGGAAAATTATAGAAGGGCTTTGGGTCATCCGATCGGCTGAGAGCTACTCAGAAATTTGCTGGTAGATTTGCGATGATGTATTCGGCCAATTTCGGCCAAGAGCGGCGGTACAAGAGTGCCTCCTGATTTCGTATTTTGGCCTCCCGATGCCGATGAAAGACATAAGATTCAATTTCATATTATTGTTCGTGCTGATTTGAAAAGGACCGCCGCAGATGCCTGTTGAGAAGTGCCTTTTTGGGCTGTGCTTCTTTCCATTGGAAAGTAGTGGACAAAAGTTCTTCGGCTTTTCGGAGTTTCTTGCGGGCTTGGCATTGATGGTTTTGGCATGGACCATCGCGGACGTTCGCTATCGCTTTCGCGTTCGAACTGCGCCGATTCCTCTGCAGACTATTACTTACTCTGTCGTGGCTGCTTTAGGGGTGCTTACGCTCATGACCGACCTATGGCGAGCGGGGCAGTGGCTGGTTCCTAGGGGCAACTTGCTAACGCCTGCGTCCTGGCAGGCGCTTCTTGGCTTGGTGTTCCTGATCACTTTCTTGACCTGGGCTTGGTTCGCATTTATTCGCCCGCCAATCTACGGTAAACGGAATGCCAAGCGCTTCGCACGCACGCTCTACCAATACGTCTTAAAGGGGTCTCCCGAAGAGCTTGCGGTGATCTCGGACGAAATCGCCGCATCCGCTGGTGCACTTGTCCGGCACGCAACTGACATGGACGAGATGAAGAAAATTCGCGCCAAGCACGAGACTAACAACCAACAGAAGCGGCCTGATGTAGAGGCTTACGCGAATGACCTGCTGCTATTGATTGCCGACAAACGGCTTTGCCGCGCGATGGTCAAGTCCTCTCCTGGTGCTGCTCTTGCGATCTTTAAAGCGATAGGAGAGCAACAGAAATACGGTATTCAAGTGGGAATCTTCGCCAGAAACCTCCTCAACGAGGCATTGGCAAATCGAGACTCGTTTATCTTCCACGAAGCCGACGGTTATGAATCAGGTTTAATTGGGTATCACAAGCCTCTAAGCCAGGCGATGTTCGCCAACTACCGCATGGTCGAAACCATCGGAACAGTCCTCGACCCCGACATCGCGGGAAAATCCAAGTGGGATGCTGCTCAATGGGAAGCGTACTGCAGAGTCGTCCTACTTACATTCCGGGACTACCTAGAGAAGCACAGCTGGGAGCATTCCTATGCACTGTATCGAGCCAAAGGGTACATAGAGCACGCTGCATCTGACACCTACAAGCTCAATGAACTCGCAAACGTGGCATGGGATGACGACGTCCTCTCCCGACTTCGGGTCGTCGTCGACTTTATCGACAGCGCAACGAGGCTCCTAGACAAGAAGGGAACTCCAAATCAACTTCGGCTGCGAGTACGCGAAGGTCACGATAACCATGCCCGAAAAAATTTTTTTGATTTCCTCGCTGAAATGATTTTTGAAGTGATCTTTGCTGCCTCGGCGGTGAAATCGCCCGCCGAGCAATGTTGGTGGATTCAGCATAACGCCGTCTGGGGAAAGTTGTTCAACTTTGACAATCTTTCAGGCCCGGCTGGCAAGGTTATCAAGTTCAAAGCTCGTCGACTAATATACCAAGAGGTAGCCGACATGAACCGTTTCGCGAACTTCAAGGGTGCTAAGGTTCTCGGATTCTGCCTCAACGTTATGGGGCTCGCTGATACGAATCACAGCTATGACAAGGATAGCCGAGCACTGCACAAGGCAATACTCTCATGGACGAAGAAAAACTATCTTTGGCTTCACAACTACAATCCGCAGGTGGCCGCGGCATGTTTGGTTGATGGTCTAACTTACGATGCGGATAACCAGCGATTAGTCAAGACATACCCGGTCGGAGGACTACGCCGAGAGGCAAGCCTCGTCTACCTAAACCTGAATGCAGCATCGGCTGTCGAAAAAGCCGCCGACCCGGCCAGCGCCTGAACGGCCCTTGCGAACACCCGGGGTCAGAGTCAAATTGTTTTCTGCCGACAGCCCTTTGATCTGAGTCCCTAGCGAAGGTCGGCTTTCGGGAAATTCGTAGGACTGCTATGGGTCAGGTACGGCGGTTCCTGTTGGTTCCGCAATTGAAGAAGAACAAACTACCAAAAATCATATTGGACTTTGGGTTGTGATTGGGATGTTGAGCCGCGCCCGCGCCCGCACCACCGCCGCCCTCACCTGCGCGGGCGCGGTGCCACCAATATGATCGCGCGCCGCCACCGAGCCTTCCGGCGTCAAACACAGATACACATCGTCCGCAATCAATGGGGCGAACGCGCGCAATTCATCGAGTGTCAATTCCTCCAGCCCGCGCGACGAATCCGCCGCCGCCCGCACCGCCCGCGCCACCGCTTCATGGGCATCGCGGAATGCCACACCTTTTTTAACCAGATAGTCCGCCATGTCGGTGGCGGTGGCGAAGCCTTTCATCACCGCGCGCCGCATGTTGTCGGGCTTGACCACAATATTGGCGGCAAGGTCGGCCATGATGGCCAATGAATCACGCAGGGTATCGACCGTATCAAACAACGGCTCTTTGTCTTCCTGGTTGTCCTTGTTGTAGGCCAGCGGCTGGCCTTTCATCAGGGTGAGCAACGCAACCAGGTGGCCGTTGACGCGCCCGGTCTTGCCACGGATCAGCTCGGGCACATCCGGGTTTTTTTTCTGCGGCATGATTGACGACGACTAAAAAAAGCGATCCGGCAGATCGATGAACGCCACGCTCTGGCTCATCCAAATAATCAATTCTTCCGAAAAGCGCGACAGGTGCATCATGGTGACGGCTGCTGCGCTGACAAATTCAATCGCAAAATCGCGGTCGCTGACCGCATCAATTGAGTTTTCACACACGCCGTCAAAGCCCAACTCCCGCGCCACCATTTCACGGTCAATCGGATAACCGGTGCCGGCCAATGCCGCCGCGCCCAGCGGCAGGCGGTTCACACGTGTGTTGCAATCCGCCAGTCTGGCTTCATCGCGCGCGAGCATTTCCACATAGGCCATCAAGTGATGGCCGAAAGTAACCGGCTGTGCCACCTGCAAGTGGGTGAAGCCGGGCATGATGGTGGCGTGGTGTTGGTCGGCCATGTCAACCAGCGCCATTTGCAATTGGCGGGTCAGCAGGATGAGATGCTCGATCTCGCCGCGCAACCACAGGCGGATGTCGGTGGCGATCTGGTCGTTGCGCGAGCGCCCGGTGTGCAGGCGTTTGCCGGCGTCGCCAATCAACTCAATCAGCCGCGCCTCGATGTTCATGTGCACATCTTCGCGCGCCACGTCCCACACAAATTTCCCCGCCGCCATTTCTGCGCGGATGGCATCCATGCCACGAATGATTTCGGCCAAATCGGCCGGGCTGATGACGTTTGTTGCGCACAGCATGTTGGCATGGGCAAGTGAGCCATCAATATCCACATCGGCGAGGCGTTGATCAAAAGTAACCGAAGCCGTGAAGCGCTTGACCAGCTCACTCACCGGCTCGGAGAATCGGCCGGACCAGGCTTTGGCGGGCGGGGATGGGGGCTGGGACATATGACGTAATATGGGAAGAAAAAAATGGACGGCATGCCGTAAAGTATGTTTATGAGTATAAACGACCCGCAAAAATCTTCGACCGTGCCACTGCTGCCGTTGCACGCGCAGCAGGTCGGCTACACCGCGCGCCTGCCCGATTTTTGCAATTTCGGCGTGATGCTGCGCCTGGTGTTGATTGTCAATCTGCTGGCGTTGGCCGCCGCGCTGGTGCGGACCAATGTCGGTGCCGACCTGGGCACCGACATCGCTGAATGGATGCGCCACTATCTGCGCATATCAATTGTCGCCCAGCCCGCCATCCTCCTCTCGCTGGTCGCCACCTGTGTGGCCAAACCAATATTTATCAAACTCACCTATTGGCAAGGTGTTTCGGCTGTTTTTACCTTGGAAGCGGCTATTGGCGCGCTATTTTGGTTTTTGAGTCTTGCCATCACCCCCCTCACCGCCGGGGATGCAAACGCCAACAATTCGGTTGCGCATTTCGCCCTGTATTTTTTTATCGCCACCGTGGTGGTGCTGTTTTATTTTGATCTGCGCGCCCGCTCGCTGGCGCCCGCCCTGACGGAAGCCAGGCTGCAAGCGCTGCAGGCGCGCATTCGCCCGCATTTTTTGTTCAACTCAATCAATGCGGTGTTGTCGTTGGTGCGTGACGAACCCAAGCGTGCCGAGCGCATGCTCGAGGACATGGCCGAATTGTTCCGCGTGCTGATGGCTGACAACCGGCAATTAAAACCGCTCAAGGATGAAATCACCCTGTGCCGCCAGTATCTGGAGATCGAACAAATCCGCCTGGGCGATCGGCTGAAAGTGGAATGGCACGTCGCCGACATGCCGGCCGAGACGCTGGTGCCGCCGCTGATCCTGCAGCCGTTGGTTGAAAACGCGGTGTACCACGGTATCGAGCCGCAGCAGGGTGACAGCACCCTCAACATCACCATCAAAACCAGCGGCAAACAGGTGCAGATTATTTTGACCAATCCGTATCACGCCGAATCCACGCACGTTTCGGGAAACCGCATGGCCATAAAAAACATCAAGGAGCGCCTGCAATTGCATTTTGACGCGGAGGCCGGCCTGCAGGCAGAAATAAAAGGCGCGCACTATATTGTCACCATCAATATCCCCATTCGCTTGAGCCAATGACAATGCATGGGCACTTCTATAAATTGAAAACCACCGTCGTTCCCGCGCAGGCGGGAACCCAAGCTTTGTTCAATAGCAGCGGCTTGCAAAACATGGATTCCCGCCTGCGCGGGAATGACGGAATTTATAGAAGTGCCCACATACAAATATGAAAAACATGACCACACCCGCCCGCATTTTGATTGTTGACGACGAGGCCCCCGCCCGCAAACGCCTGACCAATCTGCTCGACGATTGCCGCGAAGCCTTTCCGCTGGTGATCGCCGATGAGGCCGCCGACGGCCGCGAGGCCATCGAGATTGTCAACAAGGGCGGCATTGACATTGTGTTGTGTGACATTCGCATGCCGGTGATGGACGGCATCGAATTCGCCCGCCACCTGGCCGCCATGGACGCGCCGCCAAAATTGATTTTCACCACCGCCTTTGACCAATACGCCGTGAAGGCATTTGAATTGAATGCCGTTGATTATTTGCTCAAGCCGATCAAACAGGAGCGCCTGCTGGCGGCGCTGCAAAAAGCCCGTCCCTTGTTGCCTGGTGCGGCGGACGCGATTGCCGAGGCCACCCAATCCAGGCGCAAACATATTTCCATCCACGAGCGCGGCCGGGTGGTGCTGGTGCCGCTGGAGGATATTTTATATTTCAAGGCCGAACTGAAATATGTGACCGTGCGCACCACCGCCCGCGAATATTTGTTCGAAGAATCCCTCACCCGGCTTGAAGAAGAATTCGCCGACAGCTTCACCCGCATCCACCGCAACGCCATCGTCGCCACCAGGGCGATCAGCGGATTTGAGCGCGTCGCCATCAATGACACAACCGATGCGCCCACCGTGCCCGATGCCGATGTCAGCGGCATCGATGTTGACACCAACGTGCCGGGCATGCACTGGGTGTGCAACCTCAAAGGCGTGCCGGAAAAACTGCCGGTGTCGCGCCGCCAGCAACACCTGATCCGCGGGTTTTGATTTTGGAAAGCACGCTCCTCACCAATGTGCTGCTGCCGGTGGCGCTCGGCGTCATCATGCTGGGGCTCGGGCTTTCACTCACCATCGCCGACTTCACCCGCGTGGTGCGTTTTCCCAAGGCGGTCATCATTGGTTTGACGATTCAGATGCTGGTGCTGACCGTGGTTTGTTTCGGCATTTGTGTGTGGTTTCGCCTGCCGGCGGAATTGGCGGTGGGCATGATGTTGCTGGCCGCCGCACCGGGTGGGGCCAGCGCCAATATTTACTCGCACCTGGCGCGCGGCGATGTGGCGCTCAACATCACCCTCACCGCCATCAATTCTTTGCTGGCGCTGTTTGCGCTGCCGTTCATCATCGGCTTTTCACTGCAATATTTCATGGGCGCGGAGCAAACCATCCCGCCGCCGTTCAGAAAAATACTGGAAGTCGGGATGATCATCCTGATCCCGGTGGCCATCGGCATGGTGCTGCGCAATCAATACGCCGCGTTCGCCGCAAAAATGGAAAAACCGATCCGTGTTTTTTCCATCGTGCTGCTGTTTTTGCTGGTCATCGCCGCCGTCAGCCAGCAGTGGGAAGTGCTCGCCAAAAACTTTGCCATCGTGGGACTGGCGTGCCTCGCGTTCAATTTGATTTCCATGATGGTCGGCTACTTTGTGCCGCTGGCGGCCAAGCTGTCGGAAAAACAAGCCATCGCCATCGCCATGGAAATCGGTATCCACAACGGCACCCTCGCCATTTTCATCGCGCTCAATGTGCTGGGCAACGGTGCCATGGCGATTCCGGCGGCGATTTATTCGCTGATCATGTTTGTCACGGGCGGGATGTTTGTGATGTGGGTGAACCGGCGGCGGGAAAATCAGGCAAACAAACTGAAAGTATGTTGAATGGCTAGAAGTGAAAGCAACAAGGCCGTGGCCAATTTGATGGCCTGGATCAGGCGCGAACAAAGGTGGAGCATGCCATTTGATGCCACCGAGCAAGCGCACACCGCGCCGTCTTGCGCGGCCGGCGGCCTGTCCCATGATGGATTATTGAAAGTTCTTGGTGATGCTGGTGCCGGGGTGCTGTTTGGCTGTGTGTTTGAGGACATGGCTGCACGGCAATTCAACGACTTTGACAGCCCGCCGCACAACATTGTTGATGATTACCTCAAACGACGCGGCTGGCGAGACACCGTGCCCAGCCGACGCTACATGGCGGCGCTGCGCGATGCGCGCATGAGTGTGTTTGAGGTGAGCGCCGTCTTGCCGGGACAATGGGTCGAAGTGCGCGACCTGGTGCGCGGTGGCGAGCCTGCGTGTGTGTTCGAGCATCTCGGCAGCAAATCGCTGACGCGCTGGGATCGGATCGGCGCGCGCGTGGTGGAATATCAAGGCCAGAAAATCTTTACCGGTGTGATCCTGCCCTTTTCAAGCGAACAATCCGTGGCGCTGCTGAAACAGATCGAAGCGAAAATCACCGAGACGCTCGCCGCCAGGGGTTTGCAAAGGTCAAACACAGGCCAGCCTGAAACCCGCGCCGCGATTGACGATGTGTTGGCGGAACTGCCGCCGCTATTCACCGCCTGCTGGCTGGCCAGATTTATCGCCAATCACGCCACACCGAAAATGGTCAATTTTGAAGGCGATCCGCTGGTGTTTGCCGAGACACGTTTTGCCTTGCGCAAAGGATCCGAGAAACAGGCGGTGGCGCGCCTCGACGCCTTGCCGGATTGGCGCCGGGTGGACGATGCGCCACCCGTCTGGGACTGGCTGGGCACGCCTGATGCGCCGGGTGTGCCGCAAAATTCCGCAGCCACAGGGTATATCCTCCAATCGGTCGATCCTGACACCGGCAAACATGTGTTGGCGATGTTGCGGCTGGAGAAAGGCGTGTTGCAATTGAGCACAAACTCGGCGGCAAGGATGAAACGCGCCACGGAGGAGCTTGAACGCGTATTCGGCCAGGATATCAGCGCCGGGCTGACCAGCATGACCCCGGCGCAGGACGCACTCAGGCAAGCCGGCAAAAGGCGGCCAGCCAAAGCGCGTGACGCAGAAGATATTCCGCCGGAAGCGGCCACCAAAATCACGCGCCAATTTTTTGATCGCCACTACCAGGAGTGGCTGGATACCGCGCTGCCGGTACTCGACGGGCGCAGCCCCAGGCAGGCGGTGGCCACCGAAAGCGGGCGCAACGAAGTCGTTGCGTTGCTTAAATCGGTTGAGAACATGGAGGCGCGGCAAAGCCAACAATCCGGCCAGCCGCCTTATGATTTTGGCTGGCTGTGGCAGGAGCTGGGGCTCGCCTCGCGTCGCCAGTGATGGTCTGGTGCGCGGCTACCGTGCTATCATTAATGCATTCAAATTGAATGCACAGGTGACATCATGGCAAACATGAGCATACGTGGGTTGGATGATCGGTCGCTTGCACGGCTTAAGCGCCAGGCCGCAAAAGAGGGCAACAGCCTCAACAGCCTGGTGGTACGCCTGTTGCAGGGCGCGGACAGCGCGCCCAACGCAACCGCGCTGACAAAATTTGATGATCTCGATGCCTTGGCCGGCACCTGGAGCAAGCAGGACGCACGCGTGTTTGAACGCAACACCGCCGCGTTTTCCGAGGTGGACGCAACGCTTTGGAAGTGATTGATGCGCCCCATCGCCATCGACACCAACGCCTACATTGCGTTCAAGCGCGGTGAAGCCGCCATCGTCAGCGTATTGCAACACGCGCCCGTCATCATCGTCTGCACCACGGTGTTGGGGGAATTGCTGGGTGGTTTCGCCGCAGGGCAACGGCAAAGCGCCAACCGCAGCGAGCTGACAAAGTTTCTTAGCGTGCCGCGCGTAAAGGTGGTGAATAGCACAGCGGCCACCGCCGATTTATATGCGCTGGTATATGCCGCGCTGCGGCGCAAAGGCAAGCCGATACCCACCAATGATTTATGGATTGCCGCCAGCAGTCTGGAACACGGCGCGGCGTTGTTGACACTTGATGCACATTTTCAGAATATTGATGGTCTGAGCGCCGGGAGGCAACTGGAAGACTTCATTCCGTGAGGGTTGGAAAACGCGGTCACTCTGCCCCATTTATTGCTTATCATACGTGTAGCACACCTGTGCTACACTTTGATTAACAAGCCAACCCATTGGAGCGCGCCATGTCCACCACCACCATTCGGCTGCCCGACGACCTCAAAAAAAAATTGCCCGCACGGCAAAGCGCACAGGCACCACCGTGCACGGCTTTATTCTTGAAGCCATTGCCGAAAAAGCCGAGCTGACCGAGCAGCGCAACAGTTTTCTGAAAGACGCAGAGTCACGCTACGCCACGATTGTGGCAACTGGCAAGACGATCGCCTGGGCAGAGATGCAGCGCTATCTGAAAGATAAGGCCGGCGGCAAAAAGGCGGCGCGCCCCGTCGCAAAAAAACTGGCACGATAGGTTAACTTGTGTCGCACATCGAATTCGCCCCAGAGGTCAGGGATGGCTTTGATCGCATTCTCGCCCAACACGACGTTGAAAACCACGCGGCGCGCATCAGCGAAATCATTCAAGCTATCAATGTGCTTGAACACAATCCGCTGATTGGCCGACCCGCACCCGGGGAAATGAACGAGCTTGTGATTGGCCGCGATTCACATGGATACGTCGCACTTTATCGTTATGCCGTCGTGATCGATACTATTTTTGTGTTGGCTATTCGCAGCCAACGCGAGACGGGGTATGCGCGGGCGTAGAGAAATGCGGGAAGGGCGCGCTTGGCCCATTTAATCAATTGTTTCAATCGCCGCGCGGCGCAGACTGCATTGATGCTTGTAGGTCATCCACATCATCGATTAATTTGCCGAATTGTTCGCCGAATGTTGTCAGGCGATATTCCACCCGTGGCGGCACCTCGGCAAAAGTTTCCTTCGCGAGTATGCCAAAGCGCACCAGTTTCAACAGCCGTTCGTTCAGCACTTTTCCGCTTAAGCCATTGATGGCGTGCTCCATTTCGCCGGGGCGACGCACCCCGCTTCGAACCAGGCTCAGCACGGTCAATGACCATTTGCAGCCGACGATGCTCTCGACCATCTGATGTACGCTTGGTTTTTCCATACCGAAAAAGTATCGCAAAAAAATAAATCGTTTGTGATCAACAAGAGACACCAAAAAGTGCCCACCCCACGGTTTTGTGCCTGCTTGAGTGCCGCCATCACGCGCCGTAGAGTGCCCGTGTTGTCTTCCCATAATATGCGAAAGGAGCTTCACATGCGCTCAACTATTTCCCGGTCAATTCGCAGCACCTTGTTGTGTGTCACCATGGCTGTCGGTACTGTCAGCGCGCAGACCGCCGCAGTGCCATACCCGGATGGCTACCGCGATTGGCACCATGTAAAGTCGATGATCATCAATCCCGGCCACGGGCTCTATGACGCGTTCGGCGGTATCCATCATCTGTATGCCAACAAGGCCGCCATGCAAGGCTATAAGAGTGGCAAATGGCCGGATGGCGCGGTGATTGTGTTTGATTTACTCGATACCAAGTCGGCGGATAATGCGGTTTCCGAGGGCAATCGCAAGGTGGTCGGCGTGATGCATCGAGATGCAAAAAAATACGCCGCAACAGGTGGCTGGGGTTATGAGGGCTTCAAAGGCAACAGCAAAACTGAGCGTGCCGTTGGTGCCAATGCCGCGACCGCGTGCCACCAATGCCATATCGCCCAAAAGGATGCCGGATACGTGTTCAGCAAATGGCGCCCTTGAGCAAACCATCCCCAGACTTGGCCCCGCCGCTGGTTGTCTCGCAGTGGTTCAACACCAAACAAGCCATCACGCTGGATCAACTGCGTGGCAAGGTTGTGCTGATTGATGTGTTCCAGATGTTGTGCCCCGGCTGCGTGATGCAATCCATGCCGCAGGCGGTGCGATTGTGGCACCACTATCGCGCCAGCCCGGTCGCCGATGACGTGGTGATACTGGGGCTGCACTCGGTATTCGAACATCACGCGGTGATGTGCCCGCCAGCGTTGGCCGTGTACCTCTATGAGTTTCGCATTCCATTCCCGGTGGGGGTCGATTGTCCGGCCGCATCCGGCCCGCTGCCACAAACCATGCGGGCTTATGGCATGCAGGGAACGCCGACCATGTTATTGATCGACCGGCAAGGCAGATTGCGGCGGCAGCATTTTGGTGTTGAGCCGGATGACGAAGTGTTGCAGCGCATTGAGCGGCTGGTTGACGAGACGTAACCGGTGGCGACCACATCAATAGGGTCACATCAACACATCAATAGGGTCAGATAACACATCAATAGGGTCAAACACATCAATAGGGTCAGATTAAATTGATTTTGAATTTTTCGGATTTACGATCCCCGCCCCGCGCACTTGGCTCAACTCGACGCCCCAGTTGCCGCTGAATGCGTTGCTTGAATCGATCACTGCCCAATACCCATGCCTTGTTGGTGGCATCCCTGATTGCTGCAACACTGCTCTCGGCTATGTGATGCCTGAATAACAAGCGGTACGCCGCCTGCCGCGCTTCTGCCGTCTTGTCCAGTCGCCTGTATTCAAGATGCGTAGTCACCAAGTCATCCGTCTGTCCGAGCGCGTTGCAGTGGTAGCTTGACCAGCGATATTCGGACGGATGCGACACCATGCCCGCGCGTACCGGATTGAGCTCAATGTAGCGCATGCAGGTGAGCAGGTAGGATTCGCTGTCGATCAGCGTGGCTTTGTAGCGGCCTTCCCACAGCGTTCCGGTGCG
>JANPNJ010000042.1:0-6136 GCA_031427395.1 Burkholderiales bacterium | reverse complement strand
GCGAGGATGCGGCCGAGATTCGGATCCGAGGCAAAAAACGCGGTTTTGACCAGCGGCGAATTGCCAATCGCCTTCGCCACCAGCATACATTCGTCGCGGGTTTTGCCGCCTTCCACTTTGATGGTGATGAACTTGGTGGCGCCTTCGCCGTCGCGCACAATCGCCTGTGCGAGGTGGATGGCGACATCGTTGACGGCAATCTGCAAAATGCCGTGCTCAGCCGTGCTCTCACCCACAATCAGCGGATGATCGGCCTGGTTGGTGGCAATCAGCACAAACGAATCGTTGGTCGAGGTGTCGCCGTCGATGGTGATGGCATTGAACGACAGTGTCGCGGCTTCCTTCACCATATCCTGCAGCACATCCGCCGCGACGCAGGCATCGGTGGCAATGAAGCCCAGCATGGTCGCCATGTTCGGCTCGATCATGCCCGCACCTTTGGCGATGCCGGTGATGGTGACGGTTTTGCCGTACAGGGAAATTTGTCTGGAAAACGCCTTGGGCACAGTGTCGGTGGTCATGATGGCATGCGCCGCGTCCAGCCAGCCGTCCTCGCGCAGATCGGCCACACACTTGGGCACGCCGGCCAATATCCGCGTCATCGGCAAATGCTCCATGATGACGCCGGTGGAAAACGGCAACACCTGCTCGGGCGTGCAATCGAGCGCGGCGGCCACCGCCGTGCAAGTGGCCAACGCATCCTGCATGCCACGTTCACCGGTGCCCGCATTGGCACAACCGGTGTTGACCACGATGGCGCGCTGCTGCTCTTGTTTGTGCTTGAGTTTATATTTGTGTTTGCGCAAATGCTCGCGGCATACCAGCACCGGCGCCGCGCAAAAACGGTTTTGTGTAAAAACACCCACCGCCACGCTGCCCTCCTGCAAGGCCACAATCAACATATCCTTGCGGTTGGGTTTGCGCACATGCGCCTCGGCGCATCCCAGGCGAATGCCGGGAACCGGCAACAGCGCGGCTTTGGTGGGCAAAACATAATTCACGGCCATGGCGGAATGTCCTCTGGAAAATGATGTGGTGACACGCAAAAATTATGGCACGAAAACCCAACCGCGCTGCCCGCGCAGGCGACAGCACGGCAGCGGCAGCCCGTCACAGGCGCAAATTGTCGTAGGCCAGCTTCACCGGCTCGGCACCGTGGATTTTTTCCAGCCGCCGCACAATAAAATGCCCCCGCGCCATGTTCTGGAAATGCTCAATGAACAAAGTATTGATGAGCGCCCCGGACGCCGCACCAATGATGGGGACGGCCTGCACTGCCGCTTTCTCCGAAACCACCACACCAAAGCGCGCCGCCAACAGGGAAATCAGCCGCACCAGCGCGGGCGCGCCCGCCTTGCTCATGCCTTTTTCGGCGAGGAATTTTGCCGCTTCCGCCACCGCACCCGCCATCGCCATGCGCGCGGCAAAGTAGCCGGACTCACTCGCGTCGTCTTTGCCTGATCGGCCGCCGAGCGCAAACACTGTCAAGCAGGCCAAGCGCGTTTCGATATGTTCAATATTTTCGCCTTCACTTTTGGCGATGTCGGCAATCGAGCGCAGCATGATGGTGGTCGAAACCGGCAGCTCCACGCCAAGGGCAAACAAGCCAAATGCCCCGCCCAGCGCACCGGATGTGGCGGCGGCGAATTTATGCAGGCGGTCTTTCGAGGCACGCATCGGCAATGGCTCCCGCACAATGGACTTGACCGCCACATCGAGCGCTTTCACCATCGCCGCCTCGGCTGCGTTGTGCACCACGGCCTGCATTTTTTTCGGCAGCATGGTCATGCCGCGCTCAATCGGCGAGCCCAGCAATGCAGTCAGTCGCGCGGTCAGGCCGGGATTTTCCAGAAGCAACTGGGCGCGTTTCAGGTCGGTTAATTCGGATTTGCTGAGGGTCATGGTTTTGGGGCCGGTTGTTCAGGCGACTTCACCCAGATACGCCTCCCGCACCCTTGCATCCGAGAGCAAGGTTGCGGATGCGCCTTCGATGGTGATCAAACCACCGTCCATCACATAGGCGCGCTGGCTGATTTGCAGCGCCAGTTTGGCGTTTTGTTCAATCAGCAAAATGGTCATGCCTTGTTTGGCGACTTCACGGATGACCGCAAAGATTTTTTGCACCATCAGCGGTGCCAACCCCATCGAAGGCTCGTCAAGCAACAACAATTTCGGCCGCGACATCAGCGCGCGCGAGATCGCCAGCATTTGTTGCTCGCCGCCAGAGAGTGTGCCCGCTGTTTGTTTGGCGCGCTCTTTCAGACGCGGAAAACGCGTGTAGGCCATCGCCAAATCCTCACTGATGGCGTGCCGGTCACGGCGCAAATACGCCCCCATTTGCAGATTTTCCTCAATGGTCAGGCCGGGAAACACCCCACGCCCCTCCGGCACCAATGCCAGGCCAAGTCTGGCGATGGTGTGTGACGCCGCGCCGAGCAGGCTCTCACCGTTGTATTCGATGACACCAAGAGCGGGTTTCAACAATCCGGCGATGGCTTTCAACACCGTGGTTTTGCCCGCGCCGTTGGCGCCAATCAGTGTCACCAATTCGCCGTCATTCACGTCGAGCGAAATACCTTTCACCGCCTGAATGCCGCCATAGGCAATGTGTACATTTTTCAGCGACAGCAAACTCATGCCGCCACCTCGACATCGGCACCCAGGTAGGCTTCGATCACTTTCGGGTCACGCTGCACATCAGCGGGCAACCCCTCGGCGATTTTTTTGCCGTAGTCGAGCACCACAATACGCTCGCACAGCCCCATCACCAGCTTCACATCGTGTTCAATCAACAGCACCGTGACACCGGTGGCGCGGACAGACCCGATCAATTTTCGCAGCGCTACTTTTTCGGTGGCATTCATGCCCGCGGCGGGTTCGTCCAGCGCCAGCAACTTTGGATCGGTCGCCAACGCCCGGGCAATCTCCAGGCGGCGCTGGTCACCATACGAAAGATGTTTGGCCAGATCGTTGGCGCGATGTTCAATTTCAACAAATTGCAGCAACTCATGGGCGCGTTTTTCGATGGCCAATTCTTCATTGCGTTGAAAACCGGTGCGAAACATCGCACCGAACACCCCGGCCCGGGTGCGCACATGACGGCCGATCATCACATTTTCAATCGCCGACAGATTCTGGAACAGGCGGATATTCTGGAAGGTGCGGGCGATGCCGCGCCGGGCGATGTTGTCCGGCGTGGTATGGCCCAGCGGCACATCATTGAAACGAATCACGCCCTCGTCCAGCGGATACAGCCCGGTGATGACATTGAACATGGTGGTTTTGCCCGCGCCATTGGGGCCGATCAGCCCGACAATCTGGCCGGGCAGAATGTCGAAGGACACATCCGACAAGGCGGTGAGGCCGCCAAAACGCCGGGTCGCACCTTGCACCGAAAGCAGTGGCGTGGTCATGTGTCGTCCCGCGCCAATTCACGCTTGCGCACCGCCGACGGCAATAGCCCGGCGGGGCGGTACAGCATCATCACCACCATCGCCAAACCAAACAGCAACATGCGCAGCACTTCAGCCTCAATAATCTGCCGTCCGAAAACCGCCTGCTGCGCCGGTGCCACCGCGTAGCGCAAAAATTCCGGCACAAACGACAGCAGCAACGCACCGACAATCACCCCCCAGATATTGCCCATGCCACCCAGCACCACCATCGCCAGGATCATCACCGACTCGGTGAGGGTGAAACTTTCCGGGCTGATGAATCCTTGTATCGAGGCGAACACACCGCCCGCCACGCCGCCGAAGGACGCGCCCATGGCAAAGGCCAGCAGTTTTATTTTGGTGGTGTCGATGCCCATCGCGCGCGCCGCCAATTCGTCCTCGCGGATCGCCTCCCAGGCGCGGCCGATGCGCGAATTTTGCAGGCGGATATTGATGACGATGGCGATAATCAGGATGAACAACAGCAGGTAGTAATACTTGATGAGGCCATCAACCGCGAACGCGCCAAAGCGCGTGGTCGCGCCAAAATCCAGGCCGAGGAATTTGATCGAGTCGATGGTGGCAATGCCCTTGGGGCCATTGGTCAGGTTGATCGGCTCAGACAGGTTGTTCAAGAAAATACGCACGATCTCGCCAAAGCCCAGCGTGACAATCGCCAGATAATCGCCACGCAGCTTCAGTGTGGGCGCACCCAGCAACACACCAAAGGTACACGCCACCATCGCGCCTATGGGCAGAATCACCCAGAACGGCAGATGCAGCCCAAAGTGCGGCGAGGCCAGCAACGCATAGACATACGCCCCCACCGCATAAAACGCGATGTAACCCAGATCAAGCAAACCGGCAAAGCCCACCACGATATTGAGCCCCACCGACAGCAGCGCAAACAAAATCGCCAGGTTCATGATACGCACCCACGCCATGCCGGCCATCGACAGCACAAATGGCAGCGCCACCAGCGCGATGACAATCATGGCCACGCCGGCGCGGATGGCAAGGGGGTGGTTTTGGATGTGTGCAGGAAGCAGTTTGGTCATTTTTTGAAACCGCCGATGGACGCCGATACGCGCCGATATACGCCATTAAAAACCATTGACGACTCGCTTGATTTCGATTTTTGGCCTGCCAAAATTAATCAACAGGCACACTGTCAATCCGGTTGCTTTCAAATAGTTCAGACATTGCGCCTGATGGATGCGATCCAGCACCGTGACCGCCTTTAATTCCACCAGAACCTCATCCTCAACAATCATATCCGCCACATATACTCCCACCACTTTGTTTTCGTATTTGACTTTCAGTGCCACCTCGCAACGAACATCCAGCCCGGCACGTTTTAGCTCAATCAACAACGCATTGGCATAGACTTTTTCCAAAAAGCCATTTCCCATAACGGT
The DNA here is from genome assembly GCA_031427395.1 of Burkholderiales bacterium. Taxonomy (GTDB): domain Bacteria; phylum Pseudomonadota; class Gammaproteobacteria; order Burkholderiales; family Usitatibacteraceae; genus UKL13-2. Next base: position 1,284 of record JANPNJ010000042.1, on the reverse strand, counting down.
GCTGACACGTTGTGCCGACCCAATGATTTTTCTCGTGATGCCATCGAGCCATTCACGTTTTTCATCGGCGCGCATCGGCGTCCCTCGGCGGTTTCAACAACGAACACAATATCTCACGCACGATCCGAAACCCGCTCACCCAGCAGCCCTTGTGGTTTGAACACCAGCACCATTATCAGCACCACAAACGCGAACACGTCCTTGTAGCCGGAGCCGAACACCGACATGTTGTGGTTGGCCTCGCACATGGCCGTGAATCCCGGCAAAAATTTGTCGAGTGTGCAGACATTGGTCACATCCCCCCATGTAACCCGCGCCGAAGGCTTCGATCAGGCCAATCAAAATTCCGCCCAGCACCGCGCCGGCCAGGTTGCCAATACCGCCCAGCACCGCCGCGCAAAAGGCTTTGAGGCCGAGCAAAAATCCCATCTGGTAGTGGGCGATGCCGTAGTAGCTGCCGATCATCACCCCGGCAATGGCACCGAGCGCGGCACCGATCACAAAGGTGAACGAAATAACGTGGTTGGCCGAGATGCCCATCAGCCCGGCCACATCGGGGCGCTGCGACACGGCGCGCATGGCGATGCCCATGCGGGTGCGGTACACCAGCGCCACCAGCCCGGCCATCATGGCGATCGACAGCACAATGATGGCAATTTGCACGCTGGTGATGGTGGCGGAGGTTTCCGTGGCCCCCAAATGGTAGGTGGTGGTCGGGATAATCTGCGGAAACGCAATGTAATTGCGCCCCCAGATCAACAGCGCCACATGTTGCAGCACAATTGACACCCCAATGGCGGTGATGAGTGGTGCCAGCCGTGGCGCGTTGCGCAACGGCCGGTAGGCAATGCGCTCGACGGTGTAGCCCACCCCCATGCACACCGGGATGGCCACCAGCACGCCGATGGTGACAATCAAAAGCGGCGGCACACCGGAACCGGCGAGCGCCACAATCACCGAAAACGCCACCATCGCGCCGATCATCACCACTTCGCCGTGGGCAAAATTGATCAGTTGGATGATGCCATAGACCATGGTGTAGCCGAGCGCCACCACCGCATAGACGCAGCCGAGTGTCAGGCCGTTGATGAGTTGCTGGAGAAAGGTATCCATTAAACGATGTTAGCCCAATCCGGGTGACGTGATGCGCGCCAATAGGCATGGCGCAAACAAAAACGGCACCGTGACCGGTGCCGTTTTGTTGTGCGGTGAAAATTATTTTTTTGGCGCTTCTGCGGGCTTGGAGGCTGGCGCAGCAGCCGGGGCGGCGGCAGGAGCCGGTGC
>JANPNJ010000041.1:0-3301 GCA_031427395.1 Burkholderiales bacterium | reverse complement strand
GAAGGCGCGGATGAATTGTTTTCCGGATACGGCAACTATCGCAAACGGGTACAGGAGGAAAAAATTTCGGCGCTGCTGGGTGTCAGGGGCTCGCCTTTGCCGGCCATGTTACGCGCCCTGCCCGCCGCGGTGCGGAAAGATCGGCTGGTGAAGGCAATCATGCAGCCGCAAAACAAGCGTTATGCAACCATTCCCAATGTGTTTGATGTGGCGGTGCAGCCAGCGATGTTTTCGGCCCAACTGCTGGATCGGCAAAAAACCCATATCGCCGATTACGCCGCAAAATTTTTCGATGCATGCGACGCGCGGGACTATCTGGAAAAAATAATGTTTGTTGATCAAAAATTGTGGCTGCCGGATGACCTGCTCACCAAGGTCGATCGCGCCACCATGGCGCATTCGCTGGAGGCACGGGTGCCCTATCTTGATCATCGCCTGGTTGAATTTGTCGCCACACTCGATGCGGGTTTGAAACAGCGCGGCAACACCACCAAATTCATTTTGAAAAAACTCGCGGCGGATTATTTGCCAAACGAAATTGTCAATCGCAACAAACAGGGCTTTGTCATGCCACTGTCGATTTGGCTGGACGGAAGTTTGAGACCTCATGTGGATGCCGCGCTGGGCGCCAACGGGCTGATGAAACGTGGCTTGTTCCAACCCGGCGCGCTGGCACGCTTGCAGGCCGAGCATCAAGCCGGCCGCCGCAACCATGCCGGGCGCATTTGGGCATTGACCGTGCTGGAGCAATGGTTCATGCGCTACGAACCGGATTTTTCCCTGTGACATCGCCACTTTCCATCGTACACACCGAGTCGTCGATTGGCTGGGGTGGCCAGGAAATCCGCATACTCACCGAGGCGCGCGGCATGCTGGAACGCGGCCACCAGGTGCGGCTTTTGACACCAGCCAATGCGGCGATGCTGCCGGCGGCAAAAAAAATGGGTGTGCCGGTGACTGCCGTCAACATCAGCAAAAAGCGCCCCGCGCCATTGCTTGCCCTGCGCCACTGGCTTGCCGATCACGCCGCCGAGGTGGATGTCATCAACACCCACAGCTCCACCGACAGTTGGCTCGCGGCATTGGCGTGTGCCACCATGACCCATCCCCCTCCCCTCATCCGCACCCGGCATGTGTCCACGGCCATCAACAATCATTGGACCACACGCTGGCTCTACACCCGCGCCACCAAACACATTGTCACCACCGGTGAGGCGCTGCGCCAACAACTCAACCGCGACAACGGTTATGCGCTGACACATATGACTTCCGTCCGGACCGGCATTGACCTCAATCGGTTTTTCCCCCATGAAAAGCCCAAAGTCCGCGCCCTGCTTGGTGTTTCGGCGCATCCTGCAATTGGCATCCTCGCCACATTGCGCGATTGGAAGGGGCATGATTATTTGCTCGATGCCATGAAAATCCTGGCGGCGGAATTTCCGCAATGGCAATTGCTGGTCATTGGCGACGGCCCGCAGCGTGCGCGCCTTGCGGCGCGCGTGAGGGAGGAAGGATTCACCACCGTGCGCTTTGTCGGCAATGTTGAAAATGTGCCGGAGTGGCTGTCGGCATTGGATATTTTTGCCCTGCCATCGTATGGTGACGAAGGTGTGCCGCAGGGCATCATGCAGGCAATGGCGTGCGGGCTGCCGGTGGTATCCACGCCGGTTGGCGCCATTGCCGAGGCCGTGCAGGATGGGGTCACCGGCAGCCTGGTTGCGCCGCGCAATGCCGCTGCCCTGGCCGAAGCACTGGCACAATTGATGCGCGACACCACGCACAGAAAACACATGGGAGAAACAGGTCTTGTTTTCGCGCAACAACATTTTGGCATCGACGTGATGCTCGATAAAATGCTCGCCTTGTTTCAGCAACAGCGGAAAAGGGCTTGACCATGTGCGGCATCGCTGGATTTTTTTCACGACAAACCGTTGCCCCGCCCGTGGCGGATGCGATGATGGACGCGTTGAAAAACCGCGGGCCGGATGCCCGGCATATTGTCCGCTGGAATGCGGGCTGGGCACAATCCGACGTTGACACCTGCAACGCGCTCATACACGCGCGGCTTTCCATCATTGATCCGCGCCCCATCGCCGATCAGCCGATGGGCAATGAGGGTGGCGACATCTGGATCTGTTACAACGGCGAAGTCTATGACTGGGCGCATCACGCAGAAGAACTGGTCAAACTCGGCGCGGTTTTCCACACCCGCTCCGACACCGAATTCATCCTGCGCGCCTACGAATACTGGGGCATCGACATGCTGCCGCGCCTGCGCGGCATGTTCGCCATTGCAATACTGGATTTGCGCATCAACAAACTCTGGCTGATCCGTGACCGCATGGGCTTGAAGCCGATGCTGTATTCGGCCATCGACGGCAATCTGGCGTTTGGCTCGACCGTGCGCGCGGTGCTGCCGTTTGTGCCCAAAGACCAGCGCGAATGGAATCCGCAGGCGATTGACACCTACCTGGCACACCGCTACATTCCCGCGCCACGCACGGTGTTCGCCCACATCCAGCGCCTGCCCAACGCCCATTGGTTGCAGTTTGATCTGCACACCCGCGCGCTCATCACACAATGTTATTGGCAGCCGCCAACCGAAGTTCGCACGACACCGGTGCCCGAGGCGGAATGGCTGGCGACACTCGATGCGGCCGTGACTATTCGTACCGTGGCCGATCGCCCGCTCGGCGTATTTTTGTCCTCCGGCATTGATTCATCCACGGTCGCTGCGCGCCTCGCCGCCACCGGCCATGCCCAATTGCAAACATTCACTGCAGGCTTCAGCGATGCTGGCATGGATGAATCACCCGTCGCAAAAAAAATCGCCGACACGCTCGGACTCGACAATCTGACCATTCCTGTTCCCGCACGCATTGCTGACGACATTGATCAAATCATCGCTGACCTCGATGAGCCCTTCGCCGATCCGTCGGCCATCCCCACCTGGTATCTGGCGCGCGAGACCACCCGTCACGTCAAGGTGGTGTTGGGTGGTGATGGCGGAGACGAAATGCTGGCGGGCTACAAACGCTTTGACAAACATCTCCACACCGCCTGGCGCCGTCATCTGCTCGGCGGCAACAACAGCCGGTCGTCTTTGCGGGACATCGCCGGTGGCCGCATGTCCAAGTTTGTTGATGAAGCGAGAATGGATTGGTGGCACGCCTACAGTCTGCGTTTTTCCGGTTTCACGCCTGCCCAGCGGGCGGCGCTGCAGCCTGATATAAAAGATAAAAGCCTGCTTTACTGGCGGTGTTTGGGGCAAAACAGTCCCAAAACGCGCTCCCCTATTGGA
>JANPNJ010000040.1:0-2894 GCA_031427395.1 Burkholderiales bacterium | reverse complement strand
TGGGGGATTGGCTTCCAAAGTAGGGGTGGCCGACACGGCAATGGCAGACGCGGCGGACTTGGACTCGGATGTCACCGCCATCGCCTGGTTTGGCGTGCCGCCAGCGGGTGGCGTGGCCAGGGCGGCATTGCTGTCGTTGCTGGTGCCCCAGGTGATTTGGTTGACTGTCACCAACGGAAATTCATCGATCGCAACCGCGATTTCCTTGAGCATCACCCCAGGGGTGGCGGGCAGCGGCCGCACCTGCGAATTAAAAAAAGTGCTGGTGTCGCGGACCGTGTCGGTGGCCATTTTCTGGGTGCGCATTGAGGCCGCCACACTTTGGTATTCGGCTTGCAGGGCGCGCTCCTGCAAAGCGCGATTGTCCATTTCCGCGCCGATACGGGTTGCCTGGTACAGGTTGAAGGCGCCGCCGGTCACGCCTGCTGCCAGCACCAAGGCCGTGGCACCCACCAAGCCCAGGCGGGTGCGCCGAAAGGTGCTGAAACGGGTGTCCTTCTTTTCCGCGAAATGGTTTTCGATGCCGCCGCGCGAATACAAATGACAAAGTATTTCCTCGGCATGGGAAGAGGTTGGCGCCGGTGTCACCTTCAGTTTTGCCGCCACCTCGGTGATGTCCAAAAACCGGTAGCGCAGCATGGGGAAAGTGCGGATCGCCTCTTGCATCATTTCCCGGTCGCGCTCATGGGTCAGCATGCAAACTTCAAGCGAGTCGTCCGGGCCAAAAAAACGCAGGCTGTCCAGATACTGCCAGGTGCGGCTGGTTTCAGCGGCAATCAGTTGCCCGACCGAGCGTGACTCGTCATAGATGATCGGGGTGAGGCGGCTGAATTTGACCTGCTTGTCCTTGAAATATGTTTGTCGCAGGCCAAAATCAGGAATGATCGTGACCAGCATGGTGTGTGGGAAAAATATATCCAGTTCTTTCAGCAGCCGGCTCGACAATACCGCCGACGAATAGATTCCCTCCAGCGGCACGGCGTGTTTTTCCAGCGCATCCAGGATCGGCTTGATGACATCGGCATTGGTGACCGCGTGCAAAAACACCTGGTCATCGCGGCGGCCTTCTTCTTCGCGCCCCTGGACAATCGCATGGCGATAGGGAGAGGATCGGTATAACTGCCCTAGCTTGCGTTCAATGACCGCCTGCTGGTCGCTGCCGCTCAAATGCGGAATGGTGTCCTGCCGGAAATCTTCCTCGATCAGGTCGGTGACCAGAAAGGCGGGAACACTTTTCCGGGATTCAAGATAGGCATCAAATTCCGCTGTCACAATGTCGGCGAGCGCAAAATTTTCGCGGCCGACCAGGGTCTGACCATTTATCAGCAGGCCGACAAGTTTGTCGTTGGTCAGATAGAGAAAATGTTTGGACACGGGGGAGATTTTTTCAGTGGTTCGGAGGCGTCAACGAATTGCCGTCTTGGAAATGACATCGTACATGGGCAGGAAAATGGTGACAAGAATGCCAATCAGGACGCCGCCCAGCACCACGGTCAGCAAAGGCTGGATCAATTCCTGCAACTTTGCCATGGTTTCCTTGACCTCGCGGTTGTAAAAATAACTGACATTCAGCAATGCGTTGTCCAGGCCGCCGGTTGTTTCGCCGACCTTGAGCATGCGCAACACCAGCGGCGGGAACATGCGGGCATTTTGAAAGGCCTGGGTGATGGCGGTGCCGTCGTTGATGTCCCTGCCGATGCGTTGCAGGCCTTGTTCGAGCACCCGGTTGCCGACAATTTTTTCGGCGATGGCGATGCAATCGAGAACACCAAGCCCTGACTTGTACATCAGGGCAAAATACGTGGAAAACCGCGCCAGTATTATCTTTTCAGTCAGCGGCCCCATGATGGGCAGCTTCAGGCTGAGCGCGTCAATTTTGTAACGCACGGTCTCGTTGGTTTTGGCGAGCACAAACAGCGCCGCGCCACCGATTACAGGCAAGCCGATACACAGATACCAAAATTTTTTCATGAATGATGAGACCGCAATCAGCGCGAGCGTCGCCTGGGGCGGATTGGGTGTCAGCGCCTTCATGGTGATCGCCAATTGCGGCACCAAAAATATCATCAACGCGAACACCACGCCGATAATGACCGTGCCGGCAAAAATCGGGTACATCATGGCTTTTTTCACCTGCGCCGCCAATTCGTCCTGCCACTTCAGGTTTTCAGTCAGTTGGGTCAGGACCTCAGGCAGTTGGCCGGTTTTTTCCCCGGTGCGGATCAGCGCAATAAAAACGGTGTCAAAGGCGTGCGGATGGTTGGCCATGGCTTCGGACAGTGTCAATCCGCCTTCAATGTCCTCAAGCAAACTCCCCACCACCTGGCGGAACGCCGGGTTTTCCACGGTGTCGCGCAAATCGGTCAGCGAATCGATGATCGGGACACCGGCGCGCAGCAGTTGGTCCATGTGAAAACAAAATGTAATCAGCTCCTTGCGTGTGATGCGGCGCTTTCCGGTGAGGACGGATTTTTTCACCGACTCAAAGCGGATCAGATCCATGCCCATTCGTTTCAAACGCAATTCGAGGTCGACGTTGTTCGCGGCATCAATGTTGCCGGATTGCATCTCTCCTGCTTCGTCTATGGCGCGATAACTAAAGGAGGCCATGGGCCGCGATCCATTCCATTTGGTTACTCAATGCGATCTGTCAAATCAACAATGCGCGAAATTTCATCAATGTCTGTTTCACCGGCCAGCACCCGCGATATGGCGTCCTCCGCCAGGGAGCGAAACCCGCGGCGACGCGCGGCTTCCTTGATCTCGCGGCCGGTGGCGCGGCGGGCAATCAATTCATCGATGTCCGAATCCATCTTGAACAATTCCATGATTGCGAGGCGGCCTTTGTAGCCGGTGTTGTCGCAAACTTCGCAGCCGGTGTGGCGATAAATTTC
>JANPNJ010000039.1:0-4958 GCA_031427395.1 Burkholderiales bacterium | reverse complement strand
CCGCCCTGTGCGGCGGCGATCACATAGGCCATGTTTTCAATGGCGCGGGCGCGCACCAAAGGCTCCCAGTGCGCGCGGCCGGTGGTGGCGGTGAACGCCGAGGGAATGACGATGATGTCCACTTCCCCCATGGCACGGTACAGCTCGGGGAAACGCAGGTCATAACAAATCGACAAGCCGATGCGGCCATAGGGTGAATCGATCACCTTGACCGCGTCGCCCGGCTCGATGGTGCGTGATTCGTTGAATTGATCCTGGCCCAGGTTGAGGCTGAACAAATGAATCTTGTCGTAGCGCGCGACCTGCTTGCCGTTTTTGTCGTACACCAGACAGGCGTTGCGTACTTTGCCAGGCACGGGCGCGACAATGGGTACGCCGGCACCAATCAACCACAGGCGGTGTTTGGCGGCGGTCTCGGCCATCCACTGCTGGATCGGCCCGGCTTCATCGGCTTCCGCAGCCTTGACCTTGTCGGTGTCGGCGAGCCCCATGATGGCGAAATATTCCGGCAGCACCGCGATGCGCGCACCAGTGGACGCGGCCAGCGCCACCAGCCGGGTGGCCTCATCCAGATTGGCCTGGACCTGCGGGCCCGATGCCATTTGGATCGCGGCGACATGATAGAAGGTCTGGGTGGACTGCTGCACACTGGCAAGCTCATCGGGCAGGGACGGCGAATTTTTGGTGATGATCATGGCTGGCAGGTGGCGGAATGACGACTATGGTTTTTTCAGAGGAGAGGGATCGACAGGAGCAGGGGCAAGGATAGGGACAGGGACAGGCGGTGCCACGACTTTGCCGATGCGCTCCACCAGTGGATTATCCCATGTGCCTGTTACGCTGTATTGGGCAGAGAGGATGCGCTCGAAGGGGGCGCGCAGCACCTCGCCGCCGAGCAACACGCCCAGGCCCACCAGCGGATTCACCAGCACCGCCGTGCCCACCGCCGCCACTCCAGACAGACGGGGCGACACGTTCACGGTCAGATTCTGCCGCTCGTTCGGCAGGGAAATGTCGCCGGTCATTTTCACATCGGTGGCGGGGCCGGTGATGTCGAATTTTTTCGCAAACATGATGCCGTCATGGATGGTGAGATCACCTTCGATTTTGTCGAACGCGAGGCCCTCGCTGAACAAATCACGGAAATCAAAGGTCAGGCGGCGGGGAATGGATTGCAGGCTGATGAGGCCGAGCAATTTGCCCGCACCGGCCTCGATTTTGGCGAATTGGCCGCGCTCGGCGTTGACCTTGAACGCGCCCGACAAATTCACCAACTGGAACTGATAGGCGTGACCCGGCCAGGAGAGGGTGCCCTCGAGGCCGCCGCGCCCGCCTTTCATGTGATCGCCATGGCCAAACTGGGTGAACAACGCATTCAGGTTGTTGGATTCCAGTTTGATGTTCATGGTGGTCAATGACTTGACCGCACCGGCGGACGGCGGCGCAAAGGGGTCGCCGTAGCGCTGCCAGATGCCGTTCATTTCCGCCCTGACGTGGCCATTGGTGAGGGTCAGGCGGTCAATTTTCCAATTGTCGATTTGTGGCGTGGCGGTTAATTCGAGCTTGCCCAGCCAGCGATCCTTGAAGGTGAAGTCGTCAGCAACAATATCCAGCGCGGGCAATATCCCTTCGCGTTGGCCAAGCTCGGTGATGGCTGCCGGCGCGGCGGGCTGGTGTTTGGGTGATTCGTCGGCCACCACCAGTCGTTTCAGCCGCGCGCGCACTTCGCCGCGCGCATGGTGTGCCGCGCCGCGCCAGGTGAAATCGCCTTCCGCCGCGCGGCTCGCCACCGCCATCGCCCACCCGTCGGCGGTGCGTCGCCCCTTGATTTTTATGTCGTCGAACACGCGCCCATAAACGACCAACCCGCCCAGCCGGAAATCAATGCCTGCAATGTTGGCGTTGTTGAAGCCAGGCTTGGCGGCATGGCTTTCCTGGGCTGCTACTGGTACCACTGGCGGATAAAATTTTGCCGCGGCTTGTTGCCACTGGTCAAAATCAAGCTCGCGCAAACTGCCCGCCAGCCACAGGCCTTCGGCAATCACCCCCTCGGCGGCGGGCTCGCCGACGCTGACCACACCACCATGAAACTGCGCATGGCCTGCGGCGTCAAATTTGCGTTGCAGGCGCGCGTCAATCCTTGTTCCGGCGGCATCAGCAGTGCCGCCCTGGGCAATGTTGCCCATCAGCGCCACGCGGATTTTTTCCGGTGGCATGCCGGGCGCGGTGAATTGGAGTTTCAGCCGCCGCGCCTCGTCGCCGCGTTTGCCCAGCGGCGCGGGCAACAGCGATGTCACCCCCAGCATGGACGAATCCACCACAATTTCAAGCCCACCACTTTGCGGGGCAATGCGCCCGGCAAAGTCTGTGACGCCGCTGATTTGCCGGGGCAGCGGGAAAGGCAGCAGTTCACCAAGCTGCTGCACGTCGGCCCGCCCCGCAAAATCGGTGACCACCCCCGCTTCGCCGCCGCCGGCGATGTTGACCGTCAGCGGATGGCCGAATGCCATGCCGGTGATGCCGGTGCTTTTTACGCCGGCTTCATCAAAGCTGATGCCACCCGCCAGATTGATGATGGGTGGCCCGACAACCGGACGCGCCGTGCCGCGCTGCAAAATGTATTTGCCGCTGATGCGGAATTTGGCGTGGTTGGGCACACTTTTGTTGGTGCCGCTGGTTGCACCACTGGTTGCGCTGTTGACTTCGAGCGGCAGCGCCATCTTCAGGCTGAGTTTGCCCGGCCCTTCGATCGACACCGCCTTGATGAATGCCCCCAACGTGTTGATGAGCGGGCTTTCACGCAAATAGCGGGAGAGATCCTCGCCACGCACATCGGCCGCACCGGCAATGGTAAGCAGCGGCGGATGCGCATCAAAGTCAGCCACCGCAACCACGGTGCTGTGAATGTTTGCGGCGAAAATCTGCGCGCGGTCAATCTGGGCGGTCATCGCGGTGTTTTCAAAACGCAACGTGCCGTTGATCTTGTTCACCTGCGGCCAGCCTGCGGTGTGGCGAAAATCCACATCGCGCAATTTGGCGTTGACACTGAAATGCCCGCCTTTTCCATGGTGAAACGGAAAATCGTACACCCGCCCCTTCACCACAAAATCCGCGCCGTCAATGGTTCCGCCCTGCGTGGCCCACTCAATGTAGCGGCGTGTCGGCGCCATCTTGTTGGGAAAATACTTGCTCACCGCCTTGGCGTTGGCGCGGCTGAGTGTGCCATTGATATCGATGGCTCCCGCTGCCGCTTCGTCAGACAGCGCCACACCATTGACCGCGCGCGGCCGCGAATATTTGCCGCTGAATTCCCCGGCAACATCACTGTTGGCCAACTGGAATTGGCCGATCTCGACCGACACGTCAGTGTCCGTCACCTGCCATTTGCCGCGGCCGGTGACAGTGTCAAATCGCAGCGGCGCTTGCAACCGGGAAGGCGCGTCAAGCGTCAACGCCTTGGAATCGATGGTGAACACACCCCCTTTGTTGCTGCCCTCGATGGTGCCGGTGAATCCCGCGATGCCGGGAAAATGTTCGTTGGAGATGGCGCCAAAATCAACCAATGCGCCTTTGACCTGCATCGATGTTGGCTTGTCGAATGGGCCGGTCCAGGCATAACGTGATGCCTTGACCTCGCCGCGCAAACCAATCTGGCTGACGCGTTGCCGCCACTGTTTGCCCACCGGAAAATACGCCATCAGCGACGTCATGACTTTGAGATCAATGCCGTTGGCGGTGATTTCCCCGCCCGCGGTCTGCCCCGCCGTCTGCCCCACCGCCCTTTGCCTGCCTGGCAAATCGGGGGCGATATGGGTGAAAGAAAAATCCGCTGGCGGCGAGGTCACGCCCTCCGCCGTGCGCAATTCGAGCTTTTTGCTGCCGAGGGTAAAGCCATTGTCGTGACGCACAAATTCCAGCCGCCCGGCCAGCTTGGCGATATTCAGCGGCGCGGCATCGTCCCCCAATTGCGCCCTCGCGTGGGTGATGTGTACATCGGCCGTCACCGCTTTGACCGGGCTCACCCATTGCGGTTGGGTGTTGGCGGCACCGGTGGCTGACTCATTTTGATCGAGCTCGATCCACGCCCGCACCGTGCCTACCCCGGCCTGCCAGTTGTCGGGCACATTCAGGTGGCGGCGCAATTCGATCAGGTTGGCAGCCGGCACATTGGCAAACAACGTGCCCACCACCTGCAGGCCGCCCTCCGCGTCGCGCGCGCGGCTTAATTTCACCCGGCCGCTCACGTCGATTTTTTTTGCCAGCGCGCCGGGTGGCGTGGCGGTGACACCAATATGGTGGCTGCCAAACCGTTTTTCGATGTGGATGCCAACATCATCAAAGCGCAATTCGCCTGCGCCAAGAATGTCATCACGCCACATCAGGGAAGCGCGGTTGATTTGTATGCTCGGCTGTGAAATCAGCCAATCCAGCAGGCGGCCATCCTCCGGCGCATCGGTTTTTTTGTTGAGCGGACGGCCGGCAAAATAAATCAGGCCATCGGCCGCGCGGATCAGTGACAACTGCGGCGCAAACACCGTCAATTCAGTCAAGCGCACCTGGCCTATCAGCAAAAACGGGATCGACACCGCCGCGCGCACCGACGGCAGGGACAGCGCCGTGGCCCCCGCCGTGCGGGTTGCGGATTTGCCATTGGCAGGCTCCCGAAACAGGACATCCTCCAATTCGATAAACGGGGTGAAACCCGACCAGCCGCCGCGCAACGTCCTGGCGCGCACATCCATGCCCGACGCCTCGGAAATGCCGGCGAGAATATCGGCCTGGTACGCGCCGATTTTCGGCATCACCGCATATTTGAGTGTGGCCAGCCCCGCAGCCATCGCCAGCCCGAACGCCACCGCGAACCAAAAGGCAGTGCGCGCAAAAAACCGGCCGATTATTTTTGTGGCGGAAAGAATAGTGTCCCCAGAGGCGGAAGTGTGATGCTATTTTAACGGGCA
>JANPNJ010000038.1:0-2755 GCA_031427395.1 Burkholderiales bacterium | reverse complement strand
CGGCGCGGACAAGGTCAGCATCAATACCTCGGCCATCACCAACCCGCAACTGGTGCGTGACGCCGCCAACCGGTTTGGCTCGCAGGCCATTGTGGTGGCCATTGACGCGCGCCGGAAAAAAGACGGCGAAGGCTGGGAAGTCTTCACCCACGGCGGCCGCAACGCGACCGGACTCGATGCCCTGGAGTGGGCCCGCCATGTGACCGAAAATCTGGGCGCAGGCGAAATCCTCCTCACCAGCATGGATCGTGACGGCACCAAAAGCGGCTTTGACCTGGCGTTGACGCGCGCCGTGGCCGAAGCGGTCACTGTGCCGGTGATTGCCTCGGGTGGCGTCGGCAATCTCGACCATCTGGCCGATGGCGTGACCGAAGGCCGCGCCGACGCGGTGTTGGCCGCGAGCATATTCCACTTTGGTGAATACACCATCGGCCAGGCCAAGGCGCACATGGCCGGACGCGGCATCGAAGTCAGGCAGTGACAGCCATGAGCACCATTGCCGAATCAAGCATCCTCAACGCAATCAAATGGAATGCCGACGGGCTGGTGCCCGCCATCGCGCAGGATGCGGTCACCAACGAAGTGCTGATGCTCGCCTGGATGAACCGCGAATCATTGGCGCTGACCCTGAAAACCGGCGACGCCCATTACCACTCGCGTTCGCGCAACGCGCTCTGGAAAAAGGGCGAAACCTCCGGGCATATCCAGCATGTGCGGGAGCTGCGCCTCGATTGCGATGCCGATACGGTGCTGATGAAAGTCACGCAAACCGGCGGTATCGCCTGTCACACCGGGCGGCGGCGGTGTTTTTTTTATCGCCATGAAAATGGCGCGTGGGTGGCAACCGATGACACTGATCCTGTTGTGGAAATTGTTTAATCGCCACCTGCACTCTTTGACCGAGACGCCCCATGCCTCACGATGACATCCTGCATCAACTCGAAGCAATCCTTGCCGCGCGCAAAGATGCCTCGCCCGAATCCTCCTACGTTGCCAAACTCAACGCGAAAGGTTTGGACGCGATCCTCAAAAAAATCGGCGAGGAGGCAACTGAAACCGTGATTGCCGCCAAGTCCGGCTCACGCGAGGCGACCCTGCATGAAACCGCCGATTTGTTGTTTCATGTGTTGGTGATGCTGGGGCATCAGGGCATCGCCCTCGACGATGTACTCAGCGAATTGCGCCGCCGCGAGGGTGTTTCCGGCATTGACGAAAAAAACGCGAGGACGTAATGGAAAATCCAACCATTTTCGGCAAAATCATCAGCGGACAAATTCCGTCAAAAAAAATTTATGAAGATGACGAGGTGCTGGCATTCCACGACATCAACCCTGTCGCCGACGTGCATTTTTTGATCATCCCGAAAAAATTCATCGCCACCCTGGCTGATGCCACAAGTGAGGACACCGCCCTGCTCGGCAAAATGCTGGCGCTGGCACCGGTGCTGGCCAAACAGCAGGGACTCACGGGCGGGTTTCGCACCGCCATCAACACCGGCCATCAAGGCGGCCAAGAGGTGTATCATTTGCACATTCATGTGTTTGGCAATCGCCCGGGCGGCGAACCGTTACGAACCATAGCGGGCAGATCCTGACACAGACCTCGACTGCGCTTTTTCCAGTTGACCACTGCGGCGGCACCCAACCGTCATCTTTGTCCCCAGCCAGTCACCGCCGCCGTTTTCGTGCAGCAAGACGGGCGGGCGGCTAAAATAGCCTGATTGCATATTGCGTGCATCCGCCGTCGTGTCATGGCGGGATGACGTTTTTTATTTCTATTGCGAGGAGAACATCATGGGAAGTTTCAGCATCTGGCATTGGTTGATTGTGTTGGTGATTGTATTGCTGGTGTTCGGCACCAAAAAGCTGCGCAATATCGGCGGTGACCTGGGCGGCGCGGTCAAGGGCTTCAAGGACGGCGTGAAAGGCGGCGAGGAAGAAAAAAAGCCCGATCAGTTGGCGGAAAAAAGCGGGGTCACGGTTGAGGGCGAAGTCAAGGACAAACAAAAATCGTGAGCGGATTTTTGCGCGGCCTGTGATGTCTTTGCCCCTGCCCCATGTTTGACATTGGTTTTTCCGAAATTGCCGTGATCGGTGTGGTCGCGCTGGTGGTGCTCGGCCCCGAGCGCCTGCCAAAAGTCGCGCGCACCGCCGGGCATCTGTTCGGGCGGCTGCAACGTTATGTGGCCAACGTCAAATCCGACATCAACCGCGAGATGGAACTTTCCGAATTGGCAAAAATGAAGGAGGAAGTCACCTCCGCCGCCAAGTCGTTTGAGCAGACCATCAATGAGCAGGCGCGGTCGGTGGAAACCGAAGCGCATGCGCTGGAAAAATCGGCCACGTCCGAGCCTCCAGCCCCAAACCCGATCCCGATCCCGCCTGCCTCCACCCCATCACAAGCCGAATTGCTGGCTGGGCAGGAAGCCGGTTTGCCGCCGGCCATCGTCACCACACCACACCCAGCGATACCAGCCGCGCCCGCCGCGATGGTTGCACCGGCTGTTGCCGCCACCCAAACGTTTGATTTGGGTGTCGAGCCGCCGCGTCGGTTGCGTTCATAACGAATTCACATGTCAGAAAACATTCAAGACACTTTTGTTTCACATCTGGTTGAGCTGCGCAACCGGCTGGTGATTTGTTTGATCGTGTTTGTGGTGATCCTGCTGCCGCTGGTGACCCCGCCATGGTTCATCGCCGGCAAGCTGTACGATTTTCTGGCCGCGCCCATGATGGATGTCTTGCCACATGGCTCA
>JANPNJ010000037.1:0-3129 GCA_031427395.1 Burkholderiales bacterium | reverse complement strand
GATTCATTCCACCCTACCACACCCCACTGTTGGCCATCGACAGCCACGGCTCGGCGGGCGGCAGCGGGTTGCCGGATTGCAGCAATTCGATGGAAATATTGTCCGGCGAACGCACAAATGCCATACGGCCATCACGCGGCGGCCGGTTGATGGCCACACCCCTGTCCATGAGCCGCTGGCAGGTGGCGTAAATGTCATCAACGGCATACGCGACGTGGCCAAAATTGCGCGCGTTGCCCAGCACCTCGGCGGGTTTGCCCTCATCCGGCCAGTTGTAGGTAAGCTCGATGGCCGCGTCCTCGTTGCCCGGTGCCGACACAAACGCGAGGGTGAAACGCCCGTTCGGATATTCGTTGCGGCGCGTCAGCACCAGCCCCAGTTTGTTGCAGTAAAAATCGAGCGAGGCATCAAGGTCGGTGACGCGCACCATGGTGTGTAGATATTTCATTGACGGCTTTCTGGCTGGCGTTATGGTTGACGTGAAAGACGCATTTTACGCATTGGGCGGCGGGAATGTCCCGAAAAAATCAAAACTCCTTTATTGACGGGCAGTTTCAGCCATTTTTGCCTGAAACTGCCCGCCAATATTGGTGATATTATAAAATTTCATCATCACCAAGGCCGCCGCATCACGCATAATATCGAGATGAAAATACTCATTCTCGGCGCCGGCGGAACCGGCGGTTATTTTGGCGGCAGACTGGCGCAGGCGGGCGCGGACGTGACCTTTCTGCTGCGCGAAACACGCGCGGCGCACATTGCCCGTGATGGCTTGGTGATCGAAACCCCGACCGAACGTGCGGTGGTGCGTGTGCAAACTGTGCTGGCGGCAACGGTCAAGCCGGAATACGAGGTGATCATCCTGGCGTGCAAAGCCTACGACCTGGCTTCGAGCATTGCGGCCATCCGCCCCGCCATGCATCACCGCAGCCAAATCGTGCCGCTGCTGAATGGCCTGTCACACCTCGATACCCTCGACACCGCATTCGGCTCTGACCGCGTGATGGGCGGCAGTTGCCAGATCGCCGTCACCCTCACCGCCGACGGGGTGGTGAAAAATCTCGCTGAACACCAGACGATTTTGTGGGGCGCACGCCATGGCGATGCCAATCAAGTACAGGTGGCGGCGGCACTCGGCGAGGCCTTTGCCCGCACCAGCGTCGATTGGCGCGTGGCGGCGGATGTGATGCAGGACATGTGGGAAAAATTCACCTTCCTCTGCACACTGGCCGGCATGACCAGCCTGATGCGCGCCTCCTTGGGCGACATATTGGCCACGGACGACGGCAAACAACATTTGCAGCGGTTTTTCGACAACTGTGTGGCCGTCGCCGTGGCCGAAGGCCGCGCCCCGCGCACGCCGGTGATGACGCGCTTTCACGGCATCATGCATTCGCAGGGCTCCACCCTCACCGCCTCGATGCTGCGTGACATCGAGGCCGGCAACGAAATCGAGGCCGCACATATCGTTGGCGACATGCTCACGCGGGCGCGCCGCCACGGCATCGACGACACCATGCTGAGCATCGCCCTCACCCATTTGCAGGCTTACCAGCAGCGCCGCAAGCTGGCCAATTGAGCCAAGGCGCACTCAATCCCGGTGTCGGCAGGCGCGAGGTCTTCGCCTGGGCAATGTACGATTTTGCCAATTCCGGCTACACCACCGTGGTGTTGACCGCCGTTTTCAATGCCTACTTTGTGTCCGTCATTGCCCAGGGTGCGCCGTGGGCGACCTTTGCCTGGACGGCCACCCTCGCCGTCTCCTATATCGGCGTGATGCTGGCAGGCCCGGTGGTCGGTGCCTGGGCGGATGCGCATGGCGCAAAAAAACGCGTGCTGTGGGTGGTGACCGCAGGCTGCGTCGCCGCCACCGCCGGATTGTTTTTTGCCCGCGAAGGCAATATTGCGCTGGCTGTGGCGCTGGTCATCGTTTCCAATTTTTGTTACGCCATCGGTGAAAATATCGCCGCCGCGTTTTTGCCGGAACTCGCGCGACCAGAGGCGATGGGCAAAGTCTCCGGCTGGGGCTGGAGTCTGGGTTATGTCGGCGGCCTGGCGGCGTTGGCCTTGGGCCTGGCGTGGATCACCCATGCCGAAGCACGCGGGGTCGCCACCCGCGACGCGGTGCCCATGACCATGGCCATCACAGCGGCATTGTATTTGGTGGGTGCTGCCATCACTTTTGCCTGGCTCAAAGAGCGCGCCTCCCCCACCGGCGTGCAAGCCGACAGCGCCTGGTCGCGTTTGAAACACACCGCCCGCGAGGCGCGCCGCTACCGCGATTTGCAGGCGATGATGATCTGCGGCGCGTGTTACCAGGCCGGGGTCGCCACCATCATCACGCTGGCCGCCATTTACGCGCAGGAAGTCATGGGCTTCAACACCCGCGACACGCTGATGCTGGTGCTGGTGGTGAACATCACCGCGTGTATCGGCGCCTTCGGTTTTGGTTATGTACAGGACATCATCGGCAAAAAACGCGCCCTGATGGTGGCCCTGTTGATCTGGATCCTGATGGTCGGCTTCGCCTGGTTTGCCACCACCCCCGGCTTGTTTTGGGTGGCCGCCAATCTGGCCGGCCTTGCCATGGGCTCCAGCCAATCGGCCGGGCGCGCGCTGATCGCCTATTTTTCCCCGCCTGCACGCGCCGGTGAATTTTTTGGCCTGTGGGGGGTGGCAACGCGTTTTGCGTCGGTGCTGGGGCCGCTCACCTATGGCGCGGTGTCGTGGTTTTCCGGCGGCAACCACCGGCTGGCGATGTTGTTGACCGGGGTGTTTTTTGTCGCGGCGATGCTGGCACTCAGCCGCGTCAACGAAGCGCGCGGCAGGCAGGCCGCCTCCGCGCCGTGACAGGTTTTGCCACACCCGCCGGTTACAGGCGAAAATAGCGGCTTGCTCCCCCACCCATTTTGACGACATGTCCGCTCCCCCTCCCGGTGCCCACGCCACCAACTTCATCCGCAATATCATCGATGCCGACCTGGCGGCGGGCACCTTTGCAACCCGCCAATGGTGTGGCGTACCGGGCACTGCGGTGGAGCAGGCCAGCGCCGCGCCAGACCCCGCCAAAATCCGCACACGTTTTCCGCCGGAGCCAAACGGCTATTTGCATTTCGGCCATGCCAAATC
>JANPNJ010000036.1:0-6360 GCA_031427395.1 Burkholderiales bacterium | reverse complement strand
GCCAAAAACACTGAGCGCGCCTTTGTTTTGGATGCGCGCGAGCTGGGTGTGTTCAAGCGTTGGGTCGGCGATGTTGTCCTTGGCGGCGGCATAGTACGCGGGCACTTTTGCCAGGCGGGTGAGCACCTGCCGCAGCCTGGTATCGAGTGGCGCATAGTCGGTGGTGAGCATCAGGCCAAAGCTGCCACCGACGTTATAGGTGGAGGGCTGCCACTGCCAGTCCCTGAACGTGGTCAGATGCCAGCGCCGCGATTCAAATTGATTGCGCATCAGCGCCAGATCCACTTTGTTTGATGCGCTCAAGCGCGTTGCGTCAAAGCGGTCGAGCGCAGCCAACTGCCGGTCATAGAATTTCAGCGAGGCATCACGCTGCGCCTTGTCCGGCACCGTCATCAAATTGGCGAATTTGTAAAACCCCGCGTGCACGCCACGTTCGGGAAACACGCGCCACATGTCCTGCAATACCGATTCACTGTGCCGCTGGAATTGTTGGTCGGTTGTGGCCGGGGCGGCATGGCTGTTGACGGCGGTGGCAAGCATGAACATGAGGATGAGGAAGAGGATGGAAACGCGCAACATGGCAGGGGCTTTCCGGTTATGGATCTATCGGCATTATGCGCAGTTTGGCTGGTTTTGCCAAAAACGAATTTTGAGAAAAGTGTTTATTCACGCGCTTCTTGAGCAAGATGTGCCTGAAACACCGCATGAATAAACGAGTTTTCAGTTTTTTTGCAGGATGAAAATTGGACGGAAAATGATAACAATGCCTTTCATCCAAACTTCCATCAAACATCCACCAAGGAGCACACATGATTGTCGGCACCCCCAAAGAAATCAAGGACAACGAACGCCGCGTTGGGCTGATCCCGTCGGCCGCGCATGAATTGGCGGCGCGCGGCCACCGGGTGTTGGTCGAGCGTGGTGCCGGTGTTGGTGCCGGACTCACGGACGATGAGTACCTCGCCGCCGGCGCGGAAATTGTCGACAGCGCCGAGGAAATATTTGCGCGTGCGGATATGGTGGTCAAGGTGAAAGAGCCACTCGCGGTTGAGCGGAAGCGGCTGCAGCCTGGACAGATTTTGTTTACCTATTTGCACCTGGCACCTGACGTCGCCCAAACCGATGACCTGATCGCATCAGGCGCCATTTGCATCGCCTACGAAACCGTCACCTCTGCGCGCGGCGCGTTGCCGCTGCTGACGCCGATGTCGGAAGTGGCCGGCCGTCTTGCCCCGCAGGTGGGCGCGCGCGCGCTCGAGGCATCCGCCGGCGGGCGGGGGGTGTTGCTGGGCGGTGTGCCGGGCGTGGCACCGGCCGAAGTGGTGATCATCGGCGGCGGGGTGTCGGGCAGCCACGCGGCGTTTATCGCCTTGGGCATGGGTGCGGATGTTACGGTGCTGGATCGTAGCGCCGAGGTGTTGAAGCGCGTCGCCAGCGAATTCGGCGGCAGGGTACGCACGGTGTTTTCCAATGCCGCCAATATCGCCCACCATGTCCGGCGCGCCGATTTGCTGATTGGCACCGTGTTGATTCCCGGTGCGGCGGCACCCAAACTCATCACCCGCGAAATGGTGAAAAGCATGCAGCCCGGCACGGTGATCGTGGATATTTCCATCGACCAGGGCGGCTGTGCCGAGACTTCGCGCCCCACCACCCATTCAAACCCCACCTATGTTGAACACGGTGTGGTGCACTACTGTGTGACCAACATGCCGGGCGCGGTGGCGCGCACCTCCACTTTTGCGCTCAACAATGTCACCCTGCCATTCACTCTGGCATTGGCGGACAAAGGCTGGAAGCAGGCCATGCGTGATGACGCGCATCTGGCGGCGGGGCTCAATGTTGCAGCGGGCAAAATCACCTGTGAGCCGGTGGCGCTCGCGCAGGGGCTGGTGTATGTGCCGGTGGCCGTGGTGCTTGCCAGCTGAAATACGTTTTTGCGTACACGAGCAATTGCGCGTCGGTCGGGTGATCCACCGTTTCGACGCCAATCAAATGATCGAGCAGATTGGCGTGGTGTTTGCCGATGTGTTTTGCGAACGCGAGTTTGGCGTTGGCGGGGCCGACAATGAGCCATTTGGCCACGTTGCGAATTTTGTCGAGAATGTGCTCGAAGTACTCCGGGTGCTCGGCCGCTTTTTCCGATCCCACCGTGTTTGCTTTCAGGTGCTGGTGTTCATGCTGTTCCGGGGCATAGACCACCACCGGCTTTGCGGCGGTGTCACGGTCAAACGCGATGATATGGGCTTCACTGTGGTCGAGCCAGACGACAACACGGTTGATCTGCATATCGCAATCCTTTCATGAATTACATCTAGGCGGACGCATTTTGCCGTGCCGCCAGTTGGTAAATATGAGCGCTCGGCGGCAGGCTGCTTTGAGGTGCGTCAAAATTGTTGCAGATAATTCTGGAAACGGCGATTTACCGCCAGGCGAATGTTCGGCTACTCGACAGCCCGGTGCCCTCACATCGAAATCGAGCCTTCCCGAAACCCAGTCTTGTCGAGCCATACATTGAGCAGCACCGGCTTGCCCGCCTTGGCCAGCGCGCGTGCGCGCGCCAGGGCAGCGGGCACCTCCGCCATGGTTTGAACGAGAATGCCTTCTGCGCCGAATCCGGCCGCAACTTCGTGATAGGCGGTGCGCGCCAGTACGGTGGCGACATTGTCGTGCAGCATTTTCACCTGTTCGCGGGCGATTTGTGTCCAGCCGGCGTCGTTGCCGACCACCGCAATCACGGCAATGCCGTGGCGGACAAACGTATCGAATTCGGCCAGACTGTAACCACACGCGCCATCGCCAAAAATAATCCACACCTCGTCATCCGGTCGGCAGACCGCCGCGCCCAGCGCAAAGCCCGCGCCCACACCGAGTGTCCCGAACACCCCTGGGTCGAGCCAGGTGAGCGGCGCGCGCGGATGCAGCACATACGACGCGGTGGCGACAAAATCACCGCCATCGGCAACCAGGATGGCATGGTCGCCGGCAACGCATTCGAGTGCCCGGAAAAAGGCGATGGGATTGACATGTGCACCGCCAATGCTGGCTTGCTGGTCAATCTCGGTTTCACGCATGGCATCGCGCGCGCAGAGTTGTTCCGTCCAGTTTGCCCAGCGTGAATCGGGCGTGGTTGCGGTGAATTGCGCGGCCAGTGTTTCGAGAAACAAGCCGGCGTCGCCAATGGCGGCGATATCCGGCCGCCGGTTCAGGCTGGCTTCCTTTGCGCTGCGGTTGGCGGCGATGAGTGTGGCACCGCGTCGCACATGACGGCCGTAATCGAGACGAAAATCGCAGGGCACACCGGCCAGCACCACACAGTCGGCTTCACGCAGCGCCTGGCGGCGCTGGTGGCGCATTTGCAGTGGATGATCGCGCCCGAGCAAGCCGCGCGCCATGCCGGACAAATAGACCGGCATCCCGAGCGCGCCGACCGCCGCCGCAATTTGCCCTGACCTGGCCGCCATGGCCAGCGCCTGGCTGCCGATGACCAACAGTGGCCGCTGTGCCTGCATCAGCGCGGAGCGTGCCGCGCGAATGCTGGCCGCCGATGCCTGCGGCGCGAAGCCCTGCGCCACTTCTGGCGCGTCCGTTTCGGCACTGCCGGCAAACATTTTTTCAACATGACGATGCAAATAAAAACGAAAAAGCCGGTCCGCGATCGACCGGCCCTTGCCGGCGGCGTCGGCATACCATTGCCGAATGGTGGCTTCGTCGTAGAGCAGATCAACCGGACACTCGATGAACACCGGCCCCGGCAGTCCCGCCGCGGCGACCGCGAAGGCTTCATCGACCGCCGGGCCGAGGTCGCGCACACGCACGATTTTGCGAAATAATTTGACGTGTGGCGCAACCAGCGGACGCTGGTCAATATCCTGCAACGCCCCTCGCCCCTGCAACGCGGTTGGTGCCGCGCCGCCAATCAGGATCACCGGCGACTGTGCCAGTTGGGCATTTTTCAACGCCGTGATGGTGTTGGTGATACCCGGCCCCGCCGTCACCGCGGCCACTCCGGGAATGCCCGACAGTCGCGCGCTCGCATCGGCAGCAAACACCGCCGTTGCCTCGTCGCGCACATCCACAATGCGCATGCCGCGCGCTTTTGCTGCCGTGAGAATGGGTGAAATATGGCCGCCGCAGAGTGTAAAGATGGTCGTCACGCCATGTGCCTGCAGGGCGCGGGCGATGCGGTCGCCACCGTGGGGCGCGGTGTGGTTTGTTTGCATGGCGGGCTCCATTCGACGGCGGCGGGGTTATGAAGGGGCTGCGGATGAACGCCGGGATATTTGTTCAGGAATTCGCGGCATGGTCAGGTGCGGCCGCGGCAGCTTGTGCCACATGTTCGGCCACCAGCACCATGTAGTCGATTTTGCCGATGCGTGTTTTGGGCAAGGCACTGCGAAACTCAATCTCGCGCGGGCACGACCACTTGATCAGGCTGGCACGGCAGGCCGCAATCAGCGCCTGTTCGGTGGCGGCATTCGCCTGCGCGCCATCTTTCAACACCACCACCGCTTTCACCCGTTCCACTTGTTCCGCATCCGGCACACCGATCACACACGCCTCCGCCACCAGCGGATGCCGATACAACACCGCCTCGACCTGCGCCGGATAGACATTAAAACCGGACGACTTGATCATGCGTTTGAGACGTGCGGAAAAATAAAAAAAGCCATCACTGTCCATGCGGCCGAGATCGCCCGTGTGCAGCCAGGTGCGGCCGTCAGTGTGAACCGGCAATGTCTCCTGGGTGGCCTCGGGTTCATCAAGATAACCCAGCATGACGGCCGGACCGGCAATGCAAATTTCGCCTTCCTCGCCGGGTGGCAATTCCTCGCCGGTGCCAACACGGCAAATGGCGGCCAGCATATCCGGCAGCGGCAGGCCGATCGAGCCTTCGCGGTATTGACCAACCGGCATGGCCATGACGCCGCTGACCGCCTCCGTCAGGCCATAACCCTCGAGCAATGGCACATGGCCGCCGCGTGCCTTGACCAAACGCTCGAAGCGTTCCTTCACCGGGCGCGG
This sequence comes from Burkholderiales bacterium, assembly GCA_031427395.1. Taxonomy (GTDB): domain Bacteria; phylum Pseudomonadota; class Gammaproteobacteria; order Burkholderiales; family Usitatibacteraceae; genus UKL13-2. Next base: position 1,335 of record JANPNJ010000036.1, on the reverse strand, counting down.
CAAGGTATCCGCGCCAGAAAAGGCGGCGCGCAGACAGGAGAGATCGGCGGATTGCAGCGAGGGTTCACGCGCCAGTGCATCAAACAGTGTCGGCACACCGACCAAGATGCTCGGTCGCTTGGCACGTATCAGTTTGGCCACACTGGCCGCGGTGAAGGTTGGCACAAGAATCGATTTTCCGCCGGCCATGAACACGGCGTTGATGCAAACGCCTAGTCCGAAGCCATGGAAGATCGGCAGGATGGCAAGCATCGAATCGGCTTTGCTGATGCCACCCCAGGCGGCAACCGCCATGCCTTCGGCGATGAAATTTTTGTGCGACAACAGGATGCCCTTTGGGATGCCGGTGGTACCGCCGGAAAACAGGATGGCGGCGGCGTCATCCGTGCCGGCTGGGGCACGAGGGGTCGGCGTGTGGCGCGCGGCCATGTGTGGTGCCCACCAACACACACGGCTATCCGCGGGCACTGCGGGAATATGGCGGCCTTTGGTCAGCCAGAAGCCGACACGCTTGAGTGATGGCAGGGCATCGGCGATACGCGCCAGGATCAGGGTGACGATCGGCCGCGTTGGCGCAACGGCGGCAAAGACCGGGTAGAACGCGTCCAGCGTGAGCACCATTTGTGCCTTGCTGATGTTGAGGTAGCGCTCAATTTCCGGCGCGGTCGAGAGCGGGTGGATCAGTGCCGGCAGCGCGCCGAGTTTGTTGGCGGCATAAAACGCAACGATGCCTTGCGGCGAGGTGGGCATGGAAATCAGCAGCCGGCCACCGGCTTTCAGGCTAAGTGCGGCGAGTGCATCCGCGCAAGTGTCGATGTCATTGATGAAATGCGCGTAGGTGCGGGTGGTGCCAAAAAAATCCCATGCGATGGCGTCCGGAACCCGCGCGGCCGTTGCGCAAAGCGCGTCATACAAAGTGAGCGCGGGATAGGCCAGATGGGGCGGCACCACGCCGTAAAAACGCAGCCAGGGACGTTCAGCGTACATCAGCAGTGGAGATCGCGTTGGCTGGCGTCCAGAAGGATGGTGAACGCTTGAAGCCGCCCGAAACGGGTTGGGAAATCGCACATGTCACGCCTGCCGGTAACTTGGAATGACCAAGTTACTCTGTGCCTTTGCACAGGATATTGATCCGCATCAAACACAATGATTTTGACGGATGGCCTTTCCGGCCGCGCTCAGCGCCCGCGCAGACGGCCGACGATGCCGGTGGGAAAGTAATACACCGACAACACAAACAACACCCCCAGCCACAACAGCCAGCGGTCCGGCGACAGCAGTGCCGCCAGCCAGGGCAAGCCCGCCGCCGCCTCACTGGCGATTTTCAGCACCTCC
>JANPNJ010000035.1:0-3555 GCA_031427395.1 Burkholderiales bacterium | reverse complement strand
TGGTCAGCTCATCAGCCGTCAATGCCGCCACCATTTCCCGACTCACTTTGCGGCCGTCGTCGAGCACACCTTTGGGCGAGCGGATCCATTGCCAGATCTGCGAGCGCGAAATTTCGGCGGTGGCGGCGTCTTCCATCAGATTGAAAATCGGCACACAGCCGTTGCCCGAAAGCCACGAGCCCAGGTACTGGATGCCGACCTGGATGTTGTTGCGCACCCCCGCTTCGGTGATGGGTGCCTCGGGACGAAAATCGAGCAAATCGGCAGCCGTGAAATGGACATCGTCGCGCTGGCGGTGAATCTGGTTGGGGGTGGGCATGTGTTCGTCAAACACCGCTTTGGCAATCGGCACCAGGCCCGGATGTGCCACCCAGGTGCCGTCGCAGCCGTCGGTGACTTCGCGCAGTTTGTCGGCGCGGACTTTTTCCATCGCCGCCTCGTTGGCCGCCGCGTCGTTTTTGATCGGTATTTGCGCGGCCATGCCGCCCATCGCCGGGGCATGGCGCCGGTGGCAGGTTTTCACCAGCGTGAGTGCGTAGGCGCGCAGGAAGGGTGCCATCATGGTGACTTGGGCGCGGTCGGCCAGGCAAAAATCCTTGTTCAAGCGGAATTTTTTGATGGCAGAAAAAATGTAATCCCAGCGGCCGATGTTGAGCCCCGAGGAGTGCTCGCGCAACTCAAACAAAATTTCGTCCATCTCAAAAGTGGCGACAATGGTTTCGATCAATACGGTCGCCTTGATGCCGCCCTGCGGCACGTCAAGTTCGTTTTGCGCCATCACAAAAATGTCGTTCCACAGGCGTGCCTCGTGGTGTGATTCGAGCTTGGGCAAATAAAAATACGGGTTCGAGCCGCGCGCCTGCAACACTTTCACATTGTGGAAAAAGTACAGGGCGAAATCAAAAATGCCGCCGGACACGGGCTGGCCGTCAAGCGTGACGTGTTTTTCATCCAGATGCCAGCCGCGCGGGCGCGGGATCAACACCGCGGGGTTGTCATTGAGCGCGTAGCGTTTACCTTTGGCTTCGAGGGTGATGGTGCGGCGGTTGGCATCGCGCAGGTTGATCTGTCCTTCGATCATGTTTTGCCAGGTGGGGCAATTGGCATCCTCAAAATCCGCCATGAAGGATGACGCGCCGCAGTTGAGCGCATTGATGACCATTTTGCGGTCGGTGGGGCCGGTGATCTCGATGCGGCGATCCTGCAAATCCGCCGGCAGCGGGGTGATGGCCCAGTTGCCGTCGCGGATCGATTGGGTGTCAGGCAAGAAGCCGGGAAGTATCCCCTTGTCGAATTCATTTTGGCGCACAATACGCGCAGTCAGCAACGCTTGGCGTCGCGGTTCAAAAGACCGCGCCAGTTTGACGAAGAATTCGAGTGCATCCTTGGTCAGGATGGAGGCGAATTCAGCGGCAACCGGTGCATTGATGCATAGTCCGGCGGGAAGGGGTTCAATGGTGGCCATGGCGAATTCCTGAAATGGGTGGGTGCATTGTAAATTTTTGAGACGGAATGCATTCAATTTTGCACAAGAATGGAAAGTGTATTACGATATTGAAAGTATTATAATAATCAGAAATTCATAAGCATTTAATACTTTTGAGGGGGCAACGTGGATCGATTCAAAGCTCTGCAAACGTTTTTGGAGGTCGCCAAGACCGAAAGCCTGTCGGCGGTGGCGCGCGACGAAGGCGTGACCCCCGCCATGGTGGGCAGACGCATTGATCAGCTTGAAGACCGGCTGGGCGTCAAATTATTCAAGCGTTCGACCCGCAAGATCACCCTCACGCCCGAAGGATCCGCTTTTTTCGAGACGGTGCGGGTAATTTTGGATGATCTTGCCGCCGCCGAGGAAACCATCACCATTGGTTCCAAAAACGCCACCGGCCGCCTGATCGTGTCGGCACCGACGGCATTTGGCCGACAACACATTGCCACGCATATTCCGCAGTTTCTCAACGAAAATCTCAATTTGGCGGTGACGCTGCATCTGTCCGAGCGGCTGGTCGATCTGAAAAACGAGCGGGTCGATTTGGCGATTCGCATCGCCGATTTGAAAAACGCCGATTTGATTGCGGTGCGCCTCGCCCACAATCATCGGGTGGTGGTGGGCGCGCCCGCCTATATCAAACGCGCCGGCAAACCGCAGGTGCTGGCCGATCTGGTGCGGCACAATTGTCTCGTCACCTCGTCAGAGGATGGACTCGCGGACACCTGGCATTTTCAGGACAAGGGTGTGCCGCAGCATGTCAAAGTAGTCGGCAATATGCATTGCAACGACGGCGCGGTGTTGACGCGTTGGGCGCTGGCCGGACAAGGCCTGGCGTGGCGCAGCGCCTGGGAGGTGGCCGACAAAATCGCCGATCAGCGTTTGATTGAGGTGCTGCCGAAATTTTCCGCGCCGGGCAATGATATTTACGCGGTGTACCCCGAGCGCAAATTTTTACCGGCCAAAGTACGCCTGTTTATCGATTTCCTCAAGCGCACCTTTGGCGACCCGCCCTATTGGGAACACCGCACAAACGGCAAATGACCGGCGCGGGCGGGAAGCCGGGTTTATTGGTGCGCGGACCGCGATGTGTTTTCGCCGCCCCTGCTGGATCCGCGATCACCATTTGATGGTTTTTCAGCGGCGTGCGGTTTGGTGCCACCGGGTGTTGCTTCCGGCTTGGTGGCATCGGGATTTTTTTGCGCCCGCTCATCACGCGTCCCACGCATCCCGCGCTCACCTTGCTCCTTGAGACGCACCGGGCCGTCCACCCGCTGTTCATTGGCATTGGCGCGTTCTCCCGCCACCGACTGTGGCCGCTGCGGGCGTGCGGCAGGCGGCGCGGATGCGGGGGCGCCTTGCACAATCACCGGTAGCTGCGTCTGTGGCGCATCGCCTCGCACCACCACCGGGTTCGGTTTTGACGGCCTCGCCATGGGTGGCATGTGATTCGCGCCTGGTGTGCCAGGTGTGCCTGGCATTGCTTCGGGGGTGTGTGGCACAGTTGTGATGCCTTGGCCAGCACCGGGCCGCACGCGTGCGGCCTCACCACCGACACTCATCACAGGCGCTTCAGTTGTCACACCAGAAGGCGTGCGCACCACGTGCGGGCGCGCTGATTGTGCCGGAATCAGATTGGGTGGCAGGTGGGTTGGGCTGGTGCGGTGGGCCTCATGCGGGTCAAGCGTCGGCTTGGTGAGGCGCGCGCGCACATGAGACGGATCGGCCGGATTGGCGGTTCGCCAAACCGGTTCGCCGTTCACCACCACCGCGTTGCCGACCACTGTGCGGCCATGGTGTTGATTGACAAACCGGGTGGGCGGATTGACGATGATATGGTTGGTGATGTTGTTGATCTGCCGAATGTAATGGTGATTGTGGGTGTAGTGCGGCACATAGTGTTCGTGCGGCGCAAGCGGGAACCAGCCGATGTTGCCTCCCAGGGTAATGGACACCTGCCAATTGCCGCCGCCCTGCCAGCCGACCAATGCCGGGGCATAGACCGGGCGGCGCTGATAACTGCCAGGCCACCAATACCAGCGTGTGTGGCGATGCAGCCAGCGGCC
>JANPNJ010000034.1:0-10059 GCA_031427395.1 Burkholderiales bacterium | reverse complement strand
GCAACGAAGTGCGGGAACCCCGCAGGGGCGGCTCATCGGGTTGCCTTTTCTTTGGTTACTTTCTTTTGGCAACTCAAAAGAAAGTAACTTGCCGCCGGGCAACCCCCGGCTTCGGTCTCTGCTCAATGAACACGAATACCTTTTGCACAGACCGCTGGATCCCGGCTTCCGCCGGAATGACAGTGATTAGTTAACTCACTCGCAACACAATAAAAAAAGCCAGACTAAACAGTCCGGCTTTTCTACCAACAACAACAAAAATCAAAACGGAATATCGTCATCCATATCATCAAACTTCGCCGCCCCGCCTTTGTTCGCCGCCGGCTTGGCCGCCCCCACCCCCACCCGCACCGGATGATTTCGGATAGTCCCCGCCTGATCCGCCGCCCGCATCACTCCCGCCCATGCCCCCACGCGAGCCCAGCATCTGCATCGCATCGGCAATGATTTCAGTGGTGTATTTTTCCACGCCGTCCTTGTCCGTCCACTTGCGTGTGCGCAGCTTGCCTTCGACATAAACCTGCGAACCTTTTTTCAGATACTCACCGGCGATTTCGGCGAGCTTGCCGAAAAACGCAACGCGGTGCCATTCGGTTTGTTCCTGCTTTTCACCGCTCTTGTCTTTCCACGTCGCGGTGGTGGCAATCGAAATATTGGTGATGGCACCGCCGTCCGGCATGTAGCGGGTTTCGGGGTCGCGGCCGAGGTTGCCGACGAGGATGACTTTGTTGACTGAGGCCATGTTGTGTTTCCTTGCATTAAGTTTAGGTGACCGCGCCCAATAGACTGAATTTGACCTGGTGCAAAGACCAGTGTTTTGAATCAAAAAATAGGTGCGGAACGGGACTGCGAACAGGTAATATATCAGGTTGCCCGTTTTCATTTCCCGCCCGCCCCGGCGGGAAATTTGCCGCTGTATCGAACACATTTTGATTCAACGGGTTAGCATGGAAAGCTCAACACGCACGATATGCACGATATGGATCAGATCAAAATACGCGGCGCTCGCACGCACAATCTCAAAAACGTCAACCTCGATTTGCCGCGCCACTCGCTGGTGGTGATCACCGGTTTGTCCGGTTCGGGAAAGTCATCGCTCGCCTTTGACACCCTCTACGCCGAGGGCCAGCGCCGCTATGTGGAATCGCTGTCGGCGTATGCGCGGCAGTTTTTGCAGTTGATGGAAAAACCGGATGTGGACTTGATCGAAGGCTTGTCACCGGCGATTTCGATTGAGCAAAAAGCCACCTCGCACAATCCGCGCTCGACCGTCGGCACCGTCACCGAAATCCACGACTACCTGCGCCTATTGTTTGCCCGCGCAGGCACACCCCACTGCCCCGATCATCAATTGCCGCTTGAGGCACAGACGGTTTCGCAAATGGTCGATACGGTGTTGGCGCTGCCGCCGGACACCCGCCTGATGTTGGTGGCACCGGCCGTGGTGGCACGCAAGGGGGAGCATCTTGATCTGGTCGATGAATTCCGCAGCCAGGGTTTTGTGCGTTTGCGGGTCAACGGCAAGGTCATCGAGATTGATGCTTTTCCAAAATTGGACAAGCAAAAAAAACACACCATTGAGGTGGTGGTGGATCGCCTGAAAACCGCGCCGGAAATGAAGCAGCGTGTTGCCGAGTCATTTGAAACCTGTCTGCGCGTGGGCCAGGGCAAGGCGATTGCGGTGGACATGGATTCGGCAAAGGAGACATTGTTCTCATCAAAGTTCGCGTGTCCCTCGTGTGACTATTCGCTGGCCGAAATGGAGCCGCGCTTTTTTTCGTTCAACAATCCCATGGGTGCCTGCCCAAAATGTGACGGCCTGGGCGAGATTACCTTCTTTGATCCGAAACGCATTGTCACCTACCCCGGCCTGTCGCTGGCCGGCGGGGCGATCAAGGGCTGGGACCGCCGCAACCAATTTTATTTCCAGATGCTGATTGGCCTGTCTGGCCATTACCAATTCGACATTGAAATGCCGTTCGACAAATTGCCGGATGAGGCGCGGCAGTTGATTTTGCATGGGTCGGGCACACAAAAAGTGCCGTTCAGCTATCCCGGCGAACGCGGCAAGCCGATTGTGCGCGAAGACGTGTTTGAAGGTGTGGTGCCCAACTTCGAGCGGCGTTACCGTGAAACCGATTCGATGGCGGTGCGCGAGGAATTGGCGAAATATAATTCGACCAAACCCTGTCCGGACTGCGCGGGCACCCGCCTGCGGCGGGAGGCGCGACACGTCAAGGTCGGCGACAAATCCCTGCATGAGCTGTCGGCGATGTCACTCAAGGACGCGTCAACCTGGTTTGCCAACGTCAAACTCCCGCCGCAAAAAATGGCGATTGCCGAGCGCATCCTCATCGAAATTTCGGCGCGGCTGCAATTCCTCAATAACGTCGGCCTCGACTACCTGTCGCTGGTGCGCGCGGCCGATACATTGTCCGGCGGAGAATCACAGCGCATCCGCCTGGCCTCGCAAATCGGCTCCGGCCTGACCGGTGTGATGTATGTGCTCGACGAGCCGTCGATCGGCCTGCACCAGCGCGACAACGCGCGGCTGCTTGAGACCTTGAAGCGCCTGCGCGACCTGGGCAACTCGGTGATTGTGGTCGAGCATGATGAAGATGCCATCAACGCCGCCGACTATGTGGTGGACATGGGCCCCGGCGCCGGTGTGCATGGCGGCATGGTGGTGGCCGAGGGCACCCCCGCACAGGTGAAAAAATCCTCGCAGTCTTTGACCGGCCAATATTTGTCGGGCAAGAAAAAAATAACCACCCCAAAGTCCCGTTTCAAATTTGACAAAAAAAAACAACTCGTCATCAAGGGCGCGCGCGGCAACAATCTGAAAAACGTGACCTTTGAGTTGCCGATCGGCAGCCTGACCTGTGTCACTGGCGTATCCGGCTCAGGCAAATCCACCCTCATCAACGACACACTGTACAAGACCGTCGCGCACCATTTGTACGCCTCGACCAATGACCCCGCGCCGTTTGATTCCATCGAGGGCATGGATCATATTGACAAGGTGATTTTGGTGGATCAATCGCCGATAGGGCGCACGCCGCGCTCCAATCCAGCCACCTACACGGGATTGTTCACGCCGATACGGGATTTGTTTTCGTCGGTGCCCGAGTCGCGTGCGCGCGGCTACGGGCCGGGGCGGTTTTCGTTCAATGTCAAGGGCGGGCGCTGCGAGGCGTGCCAGGGTGACGGCGTCATCAAAGTGGAAATGCATTTTTTGCCGGATGTGTATGTGCCGTGTGATGTTTGCCATGGCAAACGCTACAACCGCGAAACCCTGGAGGTGCATTACAAAGGCAAGAACATCACCGAGGTGCTCGACATGACGGTTGAGCTGGCATTCGAATTTTTCAAGGCGGTGCCGGTGGTGGCGCGCAAATTGCAGACCCTGCTCGATGTCGGCCTGGGCTATATCCGCCTGGGACAAAGCGCGACCACGTTGTCCGGAGGCGAGGCGCAGCGGGTGAAGCTGTCGCTCGAACTCTCCAAGCGTGACACCGGCAAGACCCTGTTCATTCTTGATGAGCCGACCACCGGCCTGCATTTCCACGACATCGACATGCTGCTCAAGGTGCTGCATCGCCTGCGTGACCACGGCAACACAGTGGTGGTGATCGAACACAATCTGGATGTGATCCGCACCGCTGATTGGGTGGTGGATTTGGGACCTGAAGGCGGGGATGGCGGTGGCATGATTTTGTGCGAAGGGCCGCCGGCATCCATCGCCGGCCACCCGCAAAGTTACACTGGCCAGTATCTGGCACCATTGCTCGATTTGGGCCATACAAAAAAACCAACACGGCTGCCGGCACGGGGAATGAAATGAATCCACACGATATTCTTCTGGACAGTTTTCGCGCCGCGCTGACAGCGGCCGATCCGCTTCTGGTGGTGCCCGCCCATCTGCCCGCGCCTCCTGATCCGCAAACAGGCAAAACCATTGTGGTGGGCGCAGGCAAGGCGGCGGCCGCCATGGCAATGGCAGTGGAGCAACACTGGCCAAAGCAATCTCCATTGACTGGATTGGTCATCACCCGTTATGCGCACGGCTACAGTGGTGCCGAGTCGTTGTCGCGCATTCGTGTCATCGAGGCCGGACACCCGGTTCCCGATGAATCGGGGGAATCAGCAGCGCAGGAAATTTTGTCGCTGGTGCAATCAGCCGGCGCGGATGACCTCGTATTGGCGCTGATCTCGGGCGGCGGCTCCAGCCTGCTGTCCCTGCCGGCCGGTGACATTTCGATGGCGGATCTCAAGTTGGTGACCCGCGCCCTGCTCCACTCCGGCGCACCGATCCAGCAAATGAATGTGGTGCGCAAACATTTGTCGGCCATCCAGGGCGGCAAACTGGCCGCGCAAACACGCGCAAAAATTGTCTCGCTGATCATTTCGGATGTGACCGGCGACGAGCCCTCATCGATTGCCTCGGGCCCCACCGCACCCGACCCCTCAACCTACCAGGACGCGCTTGCCATTCTCGAGCACTACCGCATCACCCCGCCCGCATCGGTTGCCAAACACTTGGCAGACGGCGCGCGTGGTGACATTGCGGAAACCCTCAAGCCGGGCGACGCTGCATTTAGCCGGGTGGAAAACAAGGTGATCGCCACGGCATACGCGAGCCTATCGCAGGCGGCCGCGTTTTTCCAGCAACACGGCATCACCCCCATGATTCTGGGCGATAGCGTCACGGGCGAAGCGCGTGAAGTGGCCAAGGTGTATGCCGCGCTTGCCAGACAAATCCGCACACACCACCACCCTTTGAAACCGCCGGTTGCGCTGATTTCCGGCGGCGAATGCACTGTCACCCTGCGTGATGCCAAGATGGGGCGCGGCGGGCGCTGCAGCGAGTTTCTGCTGTCGTTGGCGGTGGAATTGCAGGGCATGGACAACATCCACGCCATAGCCTGTGACACCGACGGCATTGACGGCTCGGAAAATAACGCGGGTGCCTTCCTATCGGCTGATGCGCTGGCGCGCACGCGCGCGCAGGGTATCGATGCCCAATCATTGCTTGCGGCCAACGATGCCTATGGTTTTTTTGCGGCATTGAACGACCTGATTGTGACCGGCCCCACGCGCACCAACGTCAACGACTATCGCGCGATTTTGATTTTGTAGCCGCCGCCCATCAGGCTTGCATGGAAAATAAAAAAAGCCGGACGAATCCGGCTTTTTTATTGCATAGAGAACAGAGCCCGAAAATTACGCGGCGGCTTTTTCTTCCTCAGCAGGTGCCTCGACAACTATCGGCCGATCCACCAATTCAACCAATGCCATTGGCGCATTGTCGCCCTGGCGAAAGCCGAATTTCAGGATGCGCAAATAGCCACCCTTGCGCTCTTTGTAGCGCGGGCCCAATTCGGCAAACAGCTTGACGACCATGTCGCGGTCGCGCAGGCGGTCAAATGCCAAACGCTTGTTGGCGAGGGTATCTTCCTTGCCCAAAGTGATGAGCGGCTCGGCGACACGACGCAATTCCTTGGCTTTTGGCAGCGTGGTCTTGATGACCTCGTGCAGAAAAAGCGAATTGGTCATGTTGCGCAGCATCGCCAGGCGATGCGAGCTGGTTTTATTGAGTTTACGAAGTCCGTGGCGATGACGCATGATGAATTTCCTTTGGTTTCTTGGCCGTTGATGCAACCAGCCTTGTTATCGTTATGGGTTGTTGATGAGGGTAATACTAAACTTCGATCCCCGCCTTCGCGGGGACGGCCTGATCCGGCTAGGCCGACTTGGATCCCCGCGCAGTTACGTCACTTCGCAGGGATGACTTGGCGCATTTTACAACTGCGACCACGTTACTAGCTAAACTTGGATCCCCGCCTTCGCGGGGATGACTTGGTTATCACCAAGTCACTTGGCAACACCCTGCGCAGGCCAGTTTTCAAGCTTCATGCCGAGTGTCAGGCCTTTGCTGGCGAGAACTTCCTTGATCTCGTTCAACGATTTGCGGCCGAGGTTCGGTGTTTTCAGCAATTCGTTTTCGGTGCGCTGGATCAAGTCGCCGATGTAATAAATGTTCTCCGCCTTCAGGCAATTGGCCGAACGAACCGTCAATTCCAGATCGTCCACCGGTTGCAGCAGGATGGGGTCAACCTGCGGCGACTTGGCTTCTTCGGTCAGCATCGGTGTGCCCTGCAAATCGGCAAACACGGACAATTGGTCAACCAACACCCGCGCGGCAAAACGCACGGCTTCCTCGGGCTCAATCGAGCCGTTGGTTTCGATATCCATCACCAGCCGGTCGAGATCGGTGCGCTGCTCAACACGCGCGGACTCCACGGCGTAGGAAACGCGGCGAACCGGCGAATACGATGCGTCCAGCAAAATCGCGCCGATGGCACGGCTTTCTTCGTTGCGGCGCGAGGTGGCGGCCACATAACCACGACCCTTTTCGACCTTGATCTGCATGTCGATTTTGCCGCCGGCGGTGAGATTGGCAATGACGTGTTCCGGATTGACGATTTCCACATCGTGCGTTTGCTCGATGTCGGCACCCGTGACGGGTCCCGCCGTGGATTTTTTCAGTTTCAGCGTGGTGTCGGTGCGGTTATGCAGTTTCAACACCAGGCCTTTGAGGTTCAGCAGAATGTCAACGACATCTTCCTGCACGCCTTCAATGGTGGAGTATTCATGCAACACACCCGAAATTTTGACTTCGGTTGGCGCGTAGCCCGGCATCGATGACAGCAAAATGCGCCGCAGGGCGTTGCCTAGCGTGTGGCCGTAGCCGCGCTCGAAAGGCTCCATCACGACTTTGGCGTGGGCAGGAGAAATATTTTCAACATCGATGATGCGCGGCTTCAGGAGAGTCGTGGCATTGCTTTGCATTGACGAGAGCCTCTATAGAGTGACGCGCGCCGTGGCGTCCCACGGCGCGGGGTTAAAACAAATTACTTCGAATAAAGTTCGACGACGAGTTGCTCGTTGATGTCCGCGGCAAACTCCTGGCGATCAGGCAGCGTCTTGAAAACGCCGGAAAACTTTTTGGTGTCAACTTCAACCCAGTTCGGAAAACCGTTGGCTTCCGCCAGTTTCATGGCATCAATGACACGAAGCTGTTTCTGGGCTTTCTCTTTGAGCGACACGGTGTCGTTTGGTTTCAGCAAGTACGATGGAATATTGACCGGCTTGCCGTTGACCAGAATGCCGCAGTGGCTGACCAGCTGGCGGGCTTCCGCGCGGGTCGATCCGAACCCCATGCGATACACGCTGTTGTCCAGGCGCGACTCAAGCAACTGCAACAGGTTTTCACCGGTCGCACCCTTGCGGCGCTCGGCCTCGGCAAAATAGGTTCGGAACTGGCGCTCCAGCACGCCATACATGCGGCGGATTTTCTGCTTTTCGCGCAGTTGGGTGCCGTATTCCGACACGCGTGACTGCTTGGCGCCGTGCTGTCCAGGGCGCGACTCAAGTTTGCACTTGGAGTCGAGCGGACGACGTGCGCTCTTCAGGAAAAGATCGGTTCCCTCGCGGCGCGAGAGTTTACATTTTGGACCAAGATAACGTGCCATTTTTCGTCTCTCTAAAATTACATGCGGCGGCGCTTGGGCGGGCGGCAGCCATTGTGCGGAACCGGCGTGACATCAGCGATCGACATGATCTTGATGCCCAGCGCATTGAGCGCGCGCACGGCGGATTCGCGGCCGGGGCCGGGGCCCTTGATGCGCACTTCCAGATTTTTGATGCCGCATTCCTGCGCGGCCTTGCCGGCGGCCTCGGCCGCAATCTGCGCGGCGAATGGCGTCGATTTGCGCGAGCCCTTGAAGCCTGCACCACCGGATGTCGCCCACGACAGGGCATTGCCCTGGCGGTCGGTGATGGTGATGATGGTGTTGTTGAACGACGCGTGAATGTGCGCGATGCCTTCCGACACATTCTTTTTGACTTTCTTGCGAACGCGTGTTGCAGCAGTCGGTTTAACCATGTTGAATTACCTCGTTACGAAACTGGATGGGGTTACTTGGCCAAACGCACGGCTTTGCGCGGACCCTTGCGGGTGCGGGCATTGGTGCGGGTGCGCTGGCCGCGCACCGGCAGGCCTTTGCGGTGGCGGGTGCCGCGATAGCAGCTCAAATCCATCAGCCGCTTGATCGACATTGACACTTCGCGCCGCAAGTCGCCTTCGACCGTGACCTTGCCAATCTGCTCGCGCAGCTTGTCCATGTCACCGTCTGTCAGGTCCTTGATTTTCGCCGAGCCGGCGACGCCGGCTGCCGCGCAAATCTTCTGCGCGGTATGACGGCCGATACCGTAAATCGCGGTCAGCGCGATTTCGGTATGTTGATGATTGGGGATGTTTACACCAGCAATACGTGCCATGTTGGTTGACCTTTAGCCTTGACGTTGCTTATGACGCGGTTCTTTGCAAATGACGCGCAACACACCTTTGCGGCGCACCAATTTGCAATTGCGACAGATTTTTTTGACAGATGCCTGGACTCGCATTTCGTTCTCCTTGCTTTTGCGCGTTTATTTCGCGCGAAAGGTAATACGTGCTTTGGTTAAATCATAAGGCGATATTTCCACCGTGACTTTGTCACCCGGCAAAATGCGAATGTAGTGCATGCGCATTTTTCCGGAAATGTGACCCAACACGACATGCCCATTTTCCAATTTCACCCGGAACATCGCGTTCGGCAATGTCTCCTGGATTTCTCCCTGCATTTGAATCGTTTCTTCTTTTGCCATTGATGCGCTGCCGATCCTGTTGTCTTAACGTACCGGGAAGCCCGCGCCACCCTTGAAGTTCGCCTTTTTCAGCAAACCTTCATACTGGTGGGACATCAAATAGGCCTGTAGCTGCGCAATAAAATCCATGGTGGTGACAACAATAATCAGCAACGAGGTGCCACCGAAATAAAACGGCACGTTCCAGCGCATATGCAAAAATTCCGGCAACAGGCAAACTGAAGTGATGTATGCCGCGCCCACCAAGGTCAAACGCATCAAAATCTTGTCAATGTAGCGCGCGGTTTGCTCACCCGGACGAATTCCCGGAACAAACGCGCCACTCTTTTTCAGGTTTTCCGCTGTTTCCTTGGAGTTGAACACCAACGCCGTGTAGAAAAAGCAGAAGAAAATAATCGCCGCCGCATACAACAATGCATACAGCGGCTGCCCCGGTGCCAATGCCGCGCCAACGTCCTTGAGCCACACCATCTGGTCGCCCTGGCCAAACCAGCCGGCCACGGTTGCCGGGAACAAAATAATCGATGACGCAAAAATCGGCGGGATGACACCCGACATGTTCAATTTCAGCGGCAGGTGTGATGACTGCCCGCCGTACAACTTGTTGCCGACTTGGCGCTTGGCGTAATTCACCAGGATTTTCCGCTGGCCGCGTTCGACAAACACCACAAAGTAAGTCACAAAAACCACCAGCGCGAGAATGAACAGGAACGCCGGAATCGACATGGTGCCGTTGTTCACCAATTCCATCGTGCCGCCAATCGCACCGGGCAGACCCGCGACAATGCCGGAGAAAATAATCAGTGAAATGCCGTTGCCAATGCCGCGCTCGGTGATCTGCTCGCCAAGCCACATCAAAAACATGGTGCCGCCGACCAATGTCACCACCGTCACAAAGCGGAACATCATGCCCGGATCAATCACCAAACCCTGCTGTGACTCCAGCGCAACCGAAATGCCCACCGCCTGAAACAACGCCAGGGCAACTGTGCCGTAGCGGGTGTACTGCGTAATTTTGCGGCGTCCGGCTTCGCCTTCTTTTTTCAATGCTTCAAGCTGCGGTGACACCACCGTCATCAGTTGCATGATGATGGACGCTGAAATGTAGGGCATGATGCCCAGCGCGAATACCGAAAAACGCGACAACGCCCCGCCCGAGAACATGTTGAACATGCCCAGAATGCCGCCGCCCTGCGTGTCAAACAGCTTGGCCAACTGCACCGGATCAATGCCCGGCACCGGGATGTGGGTGCCGATGCGGAATACGATCAAGGCCAGCACCAAGAAGATCAGGCGACGTTTCAAGTCGCCCATCTTGCCGATTGCCGCTAGTGGATTGGAAGCCAA